>NZ_JACOOD010000004.1:0-161733 GCF_014287405.1 Bacteroides sp. NSJ-48
AGAATTATGTGAGAAAGCACCGAAAAATGGCAATAAGAATGGCATATGAAGTGGTCATGTCCTATCATCTTCATATGCCATCTTATTTTTTAGGGACATTTACTGAATATCCCTAAGTAGCTTTCTTCGCCCAACGATGCTCTATACCGACCGAAATTGCTTTATAGGCAACAGAAGCACCAAACGCAAAATTGGAAACATATCCGTGTCCGAAGCTGTCATCGATGACCACCATAGAATAAGTAGGCACATAATGGAAATAGGCAGCCACTTTCAAATCGCCTACCGGATTGACTGTGACGGAGGGACCTACGTGCATAGACGCATCTATCTGATGAATACCCAAATCAAAATCTTCCTCGTAATAGTCTTCATAACCACTGCTATAATCATTATAAGCACGTGTGTACGAACCACCTTCCGCAAAGACGTCCGGTTCGGAATACTTGGCATACGAAAGTTCAAACCATGTTGCGTCAATACCGAACTTAATCATATTCAGCAACGGCTTCTTATGCAGGTAATACGTTTTTCCGAAAGTCAGAGAAACACCGAAATCACTTTTCCATTCCGCTTCGGCATCTACTTTATCCGTCAACGTTTGGTTTGTAATATAACCGATATTAAAATACTTGGCTCTTTTTTTCCATATTCTCTCATTTCGTGCCGCATCTTCGGTTTTCTGTACTCTGTCGGAGAGTTCATTTACCACTTGCAGTAAAGAATCCTCTCTTTGAGAAGATTGGACTTCGGAATCAGCTTCTTGAGCAAAAATACTTTGTCCTGTCAAAATCACGGTTGACAGCACCAACCAAAACAGTTTTTTCATCATAATTTGTCTGTGTTTTGCTTATGGCTCCTTCGTTCAGCATACCAGTAATTTTAGGAAAGCGCAGGAGCACTAAAGGGAACTCCCCTTAACGCTTATTTCGTTCTATTTTTACAAAAATAGAGGATTACACACATACGCACAACGGGACAAAAACGAGATAGAAACTAAAAAACCGAAATAGCGGACTATTTCGGTTTAAATAAAGATTATGATGATGTTTTTTTATTTTTCCTTTTTGCCTTCATCCGGCTTAACCGGCGGGACACTGAGCATTTCTTTATATTTTTCCGGAGCAGTCAAAATCCCGACAGCCTCTTTCAGGTCCTTATCATCTTTCAACTGTTGGATGATACTTCCACGCTGATAGTAGTAACGTTTGATAATTTCCACTGCAATCATCTCCTTTATATCCTTTGAGAAGTGGTCGAGGTCACGCTCCAGGTTATGAGATAGCTTTTTCTCCAAAGCCTTGAATTCGTCGGACGCATCCGTCAGGTATCCTTCAAACTCCGCCATTTCTTTCAAGTTCTTCAAAATCTTCTCAGTCTGCTGGTCGTACTTGAAATCTGCTTTCTGTACCATCGCCTTAAAGTCGGCATAGTCGGCATCCGTTATCTTAAAATCTTTAGGAGCCGGAATCGTGGGGTGCTTCAAACAATACTCCGTAGCATAATTAAATATCAAGTTGTCATTCACCAAGTAGAACAGGATATTAGGCAACTTATCCTGCTTGACGGTAATATCGGGAGTAACTCCGCCACCGTCACGTACCTCACGTCCGGCAGCAGTATGGAATACGGTAGTCAAGCTATCCGGAATACGTCCTACGCTGCCATCCTCATTGCGGTGTTTGTAGTCGATAGCCTGCACGCAACGGCCGCTCGGAATATAGTATTTGGAAGTTGTCAGTTTCATTGTGCCTCCATAAGGCAGCGGACGGGTGGTCTGCACAAGCCCTTTTCCAAATGTACGATTACCCACCACTACTGCACGGTCATAATCCTGCAATGCACCTGCCAGGATTTCCGATGCAGAAGCTGTTGCACTATTCACCAGCACAGCCAGCGGAATTTCCAAATCCAGCGGCTCACGCAACGTCTTGTACGTATTGCTTGCCTGTTTGGTCTTTCCTTTCGTTGTCACCAGTGTTTTGCCGCGCGGCAGGAAGAAGTTGGCTATTTCCACAGCTTCGTCCAGCAAACCGCCGCCGTTATTACGCAGGTCGATAACCAAAGAAGTTATTCCCTGCTTTTTCAAATCAAGAAATGCCTGCTTGAACTCTTTGGAAGGATTACCGGAGAAAGTGCTCAGGTTGATATAACCGATGTTGTTATCCAACATTGCATAATAAGGAATAAAAGGCAACTGGATAGAACGACGAACGATATCGAATTCCAACGGCTGTTCCGTTCCGGGACGTTGCACCTTCAGTTTGAAGCTCGTGCCTACCTGCCCGCGAAGCATCTCGCTAACCTCCTGATTATTCTTTCCTGCAAGGTCCTTGCCGTCGATTTCCATAAGAATATCGCCTGCCTTCAGGCCTACGGTAGCCGCCGGCATATGTTCATAAGGTTCGGCTATCATGGAACGCTTCAGTTTGGTATTCCAGGTTATGATAGAGCCGATACCGCCATACGTATTCTTCAACATCTGTTCCAGTTCGCTTTGGTCGTCTTCCGGAAAATATTGCGTATAGGGGTCAAGTGAATACAGCATGGATTCGATGCCGGTACGGATAGTCTTGTTCGGGTCTATCGTATCCACATAAAACATATCCAATTCCTTTACTATAGAATTGAATATATCCAAATTCTTTGCCACCTGAAAACTACGGTTGTCTCCACTCTTAAACCCGAAAAAGAAACTTGTACCTACTGCTACCAATAGGACAGCTATCCAACGTATCTTTAAATATTTCATATATTCTAATTTATCATTATTATATCTTCCTTTATCTTCTCCCACTTTGAATCCGGCAGTTCCGTTCCAATCACCTGTATTACCTCACCCGACAGGATAGCACCTATTTTTCCGCACTTCTCCAAAGAATATCCGCAAGTCAGTCCATATAGAAAACCTGCCGCAAAAAAATCTCCGGCACCGGTAGTATCAACCACTTTCGCCACCGGCACAGCCTCAACACGTACTTCTTCCGTTCCCTTACGAATCAGCGAACCGCGCGCTCCCACCTTTACAATGGCAATGCTACACATTTTGGCGATAATCCCCAATGCTTCCTCAGGTTCTTTACCGGTAAACGCCTTCGCCTCTTCCTCATTGGCAAAAACAATATCCACATATTTATTTACCAACAAAGAGAAAAACTCATGATCGCCTGCCACGATGTTATAACTTGCCATATCCAGACAGACCTGCAAACCGGCTTCCTTAGCCAGCTCAATAGCCCGGAGAATCATTGCGTGCTCCTGTACCAGATAACCCTCTATAAACAGATAAGTATATCCCTTGAACATCTCCAGCGACAGTTCTTCCGCTTTCAACGTAGACGCTGCTCCCAAATATGTGCCGAACGTGCGCTCTCCGTCCGGAGATATAAAAGTAGACGCCACTCCCGAAGGCAATGTATCTGAAACTAATAAATCAGCTTCCGTTCCATGCTTCAGCAGACTTTCCCGAAAGAAGTTACCATAAGAATCATTATTTATCTTTCCGATGAACCCGGTTCCCGCTCCAAGCTGCGCCATGCCACGGATTGCATTTCCGGCAGAGCCACCGGTAGCCAAATGAGTTTTCATACGGCTAAATTCTTCGTTGATTTTCAGCAACTTATCTTCATCTATAAGCGTCATACTGCCCTTGGGCAAGTCCATTTTAGTTAAGATTTCATCACTGTCAAGGGTTGCTAACACATCGACCAATGCGTTTCCCAATCCAATTATTTTATCCATTTCTGATATTTTTTTTGCAAAGATATTGCATATTTCAAAATATCCTATTACTTTTGCAGCGCATTTGAGAAAAAACAACATTCTTCCTTAGCTCAGTCGGTTAGAGCATCTGACTGTTAATCAGAGGGTCCTTGGTTCAAGTCCAAGAGGAAGAGCGAAAGAAAAACTTGAATGCAACATTCTTCCTTAGCTCAGTCGGTTAGAGCATCTGACTGTTAATCAGAGGGTCCTTGGTTCAAGTCCAAGAGGAAGAGCAAAAAGGTTCGTCGTTACGGCGGACCTTTTTTCGTTTGATATCCCATTTCCTCCAGAGGAGCCCCCCCAAAAAAAATATCCCATTCCTTACCTCACCAGGTTACAAGAATGGGATATACAAACAAAACAAACAACAAGGCCATCTGTCACAGACAGCCATTGTATATGATAAGAGATTCTATATATTTTCTTTTCCAACCGGACTAAGTTCCATCCATCCAATAAATATTGTAAGGCCCGGCATATTTACTGTCATTCATTTGTTGCTGCTGTCAAAACCAAATCTCTGTTACTGAATAACTCATCTAATTTGGTCATAGTATGATAAACTTCTCCATTTACCGTATAATGCAGTTCCACATTGTCTATATACCAATCAAAATTATATTCCTTGCGCAAACGTAACTCATACCGGCCATCCTCCCGAATGGTCATGACACCAATACGGCTGCCGTTCACCTCACGTTCAAAAGATACAAAAGCTCCCTTAGGCACAGGTTTAGTCTCCTCGTTAGCAGTATAGCGGATGGTTCCGGTAATGGATTCATTGGTTACTTTAAATGTCTTTTCAAAGAATACCACCTGCCTATTATTCGAACTGACGACAATATCCCCGGCACTTACCGCTGATTTGGTTTTGAAAGGAAGCTTTTTCCGTTCTCCCTCTTGACTTCCTGCACCAGCGGCATCGTCCTTTTGCAAGGCTTCACCTACTCCATACCGTCTTTCATCCTCCCGATTAGCCTCTACCGTATAAATAAAGCGTCCTTCTGTGCTCGGATCGGCTTTCAGCTTGTTTTTATCTAAGTTGAATTCCTTCAGGCGTGCATCATCTATCTCCAGCATAGGCGCATCAATATAGATTTCGAACTCTTCTCCAAACGGATCGACAGACTTTCCATCTGAACCGGTAAAACTGGTTACATCAAAGCTAATATCCACTTCCTGTTCAGGTTCATAAGTCCATGTCAGCGGTGTTTCCTCCTCCTCCGCATTGCCCGAAGCATCAGTACCTATATCATCCACCCGTGCGGCAAAGCGGAAAGGATGGTAATTGGCAAGCTCAAAAGTAACGGAGCGATAGGTATTTCCCGTATACTCGGCTCCATTATTCGACGGCAACCCTGAGGGAGAACCATGCTGGTTGGATGCCATACGCACTACTTCCGCACTCCGTGCAACATTAGTCTTCATGTAAATGGAGTAACGTCCTGTTTCTTCCGGATTTCCGGCATCAATCGGCTTAAACATATATACACGTCCTCCTGAGCCCCATTCACTCTTGTCTACTTCATAAAAAGTACAATCAAAAGTTACTCCATCAGGCTCTTCTCCGTCCTTTATATGATCCAAATATTGGGAATAAAGTAAAAACTCATCCTTATCACCTGCATTTATAGCCGTTACACCATCTTTCAACAGCATATCAAACTGTACTAAGGCTCCTTTCTTCTGCGGCACCAAACGGTAAAGGATTTTCTCATCATCCGCAAAGTCTCCTCCACCTTCTGCTCCATTATATTCTCCCAGTCCCACTACTGTTATCGACTTTTGTGAAGAGCCTGCAAAAGTAAAGACACGATGCATGGTATTGAAGTGTTCGGCTTCGATACTGATATTTTTGGTTGCCCCATCTTCCTCATTCAGAATATTCCTGAAATAAACACGTTGTACACCAGGTTCCGTCACAGTGTACACATATTTATATTTCCATTCCGGCATCTCCGTTCCATAACCTTCTTCACCTTCACGCACCAGCGGCAATACCATACCCGATTCATGGCGCACATCCAAAGCCTCTACTGCAAGCAGTACCCTGAGCGGAAAGAGCTCTGTCGGACAATCTTCCGGAATAGTAAACATTATAGTAGCGTGCGCACCGCCATCATCCATATTGCCATAAATTTCCGTAGATGCCCATGCTGGTGTAAAATTCTGCTTCTTCACCATAATCACCTTAATTTTACGTTGCAGGCGGTCTTTTTTCACCAACAATGTACCTTCCAGTTTCTGGTTGTTATTCATTGGCAGGAGATTAATGGTAATCTTTCCTTCACCCACCCCATTACTGTTTATGGTAAATGCGTCCGTTATCGTATTGGTTGCCACCGTATTTCCGTTAAGCCATGTTATCACCGGCTTGTCTGTTCCGATAATGGAAGTGCCGTTCTTGCCCGACAGTGTATATTTCAGTTCGGCAGTCTTACCCGCTCTTTCATCATTATACACGACACTCGTTTGGTCCACGGCTAATATATAGTTGTTATCTTCCACCGACTCAACTTCGTCCGATATGGAAAGCCACACATTGTTTGTGGCAGCCGCTGTAAGTGCTGCTTCAAAGGTAGGCTGTCCATAAGAAAGCGCTCCTGCAATATGAAACATATAATGATGATTCCTTCGTATCAGTTCCTGCTCGCCATTCGCTTTAATCAGCATCACCCGATAATAAAGTTCTTCGCTCTCACCGGGCAGATGTCCGCGGATGATGACACTGACCGGGTCTTCCGAGCTGTTTTCGCATTCGAACACATATAATTCCGGATTTTGGCTGATATCCTGTACATCCTGAATATCGCTCAACTTGGCATCATTGGCAGGCAATGTAACAAAAGGCTCAACGTCTGCATTCGAAGACCATACCCACCCTTTCGTAGGATGATAAGAAGCCACAGTACCAAAAGCATTCGTATTATAGGCTGTAAAACCGGTAACTACCAGATAACCGTTTCCTGTCGGATTGTCTATTGTAATTTTAGCCTGGTTACGAATCATTATTATATTAGGATTTTTAGCCAATTGTTGGTCAATCGATTCTTCGTTGTTAGCATCGCATGCAAAACGAGCCCAATAAATCATCATACCGGACGAACCTTCCAACAGAGCTATCACATCTGCCTCCGATTTATTTCTGAATTCATCTTCCTGGAAATCAGTCATATTCTGATTGGCAATAAAATGAATACGGCGTGTATTGGCAGGTATGGTTGCTGTAAATTCTCCAGACTCTTCTCCGTGGGAAGTGATTGTTGCCGGCGTAGTTGTTATAAATAATCCGTAGCTGTCGAAACAAAACAGCTGCATACTATTTACCCCTTTACCATCCGGGTCTACAGAGCGGGTGGTCACCACCGGCATAGCCGGTATTTCCGTTTCGAAATGTATATTAACATAACCTTCGGGAGCTTCTTTTTCTTGAAAAGCAGTCCACTCATCCGTCTGGCAGGCGGTGAATGAGACCAACAGTCCCAACACAACAAGTACTGTATGCTTTATTGCTTTTGCCATATCTTTCTGTTTTTTTTATTCTTCTCTATTTTTGGGTATCAAAGGCATCACGGATGCAGCGGACTCCTGTTCCATTCATATTTGATTTTGAGTTTTCCACCCTACCATTTGCACTATAATAGTATTTGGCATTCAGCAGATAGTCAATAGCATCTGCATCTTCATCTTCTTTTCCTTGAAAATTCATGATAATCTCCAGTTCCGCCCTTGTCGGCAAACGCCAATCGTCATAAATTGTTCCATCATGCGCAACTTCCACATAGTTGGCGCAGTGTTCACGGGCAACCCTCAAACTATTCGCACTGTTATCCAATGTCAAGTTTCCGGCACCCAACATGAACCCGCCTAATGAAGATGCAATCATAAATGACGGGGACACAAGTTCCGCATTGTCTGTACCCGGATCTGTAACGAGAAGACCAGTCGTTTCGTCGCGAATCTGTCTCGGATTGCCTATAGTGTATTTGTCAGATGTAGAAGTAATCGTAATATGATACAAACGACCGTTATACTCTCCTGATTCACTGGTGCTAAGAACTCCTCTGCTATTCCAGTAGTAATGTAAAATGGTTGATTTGCCAGCAACTATCTTGGTAACGACTTTGGATCTGAAAAAACCATTACTTGCATCTTCGAACCAACCGAAGCCGCTGGATACTTCGTAATCATAATTCCCATTCCAATTGGATATACTTCTTGTAGCAAGACTTATTCCGTATACCCTGTCTCCCATATAATCATAAGTGGTAGGTCGGGAATCATTTATTTTAAAGTCATCGCGATAAGAATACCAACTCTGGATATTGACGATATACTCCAACGGATATTGGGCAACCGTTACTTTACGAGCCTCTACTCCATCCTCATTGGTTATTTCCAATTCTATGTACCGTATCGTATTGTTGGTAGGCAACGGGCTGTGTATATTGATATTTCCGTTCAATCCTTTATCCGGTACTACATTAATACCCATCCTGGCAATCTCCCTTTCACTGGTTGTAGCCTGTGTTTGCCCAAATTTATCAATGTAATAAACCCGCGTCACCTTAACCGAGACCTCCGATGAAGAAGCAAATTCCAGCGTTGTGTTATCATCCGAGATATTATACATTTCCATTTCTTCCTCATTTACCGTTAAATATTTCGGCCGGTCGGTTTCTCCTCCAACATTAATTATTGTCTCGTCCCATGCTTGCACGGTATAATTGACAGGTTCGAGTTCTTCGGGTTTTAAAATTTCTGTTGCACCCGGCGCATTTACCTCTACCGTTACTTCGTAATAAGTATTCCGTTCCAGAACCTTCTCTTTGCTGATAGGAATCTGATAATAATTAGCTCCGCGCAAATCCGGTTCTTTCTTATAATAGAGCGGAATATTCACCACCAGACGCGTTTCTCTTTCCAAAGGCTTATCCTTCCAATTATGACTGTAAGCATAAGCCGTAACAGTTATTTCATTTTCCGTCCATGCAAAATATTTACCCGCAGTAGGATCGGGCGTCCGCAATTTTACATTATCATTCGCATTCGGGTTTGGAATAAGGGTTGTGCTGTAAGACATGTTTCGCAGATAATAACCTGCTCTATAGGCTCCCGATGAATTATCAAAGGTAACATCTTCCCCTTTCTTTATCTTCACAACAATTTTGGCAGCAGCGCGTCGCAATGTAACGGCCAATTCTGTTTTATCCGAAAGATTGCCATTGTAAAGCACTACTTTTCCAGGCGTTTCCGGTTCGTCTGTTCCAGCGGGATAGGCTATGCCGTCCATAAGAAAAATCATCGGTATTTCAGGGTCAGTACCGGCGCCGGTCATGTGTATATTACGCTGTTCTTCCATCAACCCGCGTAATTTTCCCAAATCGGCTACCTCTCGAAATTTGTCTTCTCCCAATGTACTATTGGCTATCAGATATACCCAATATGATTCATTAGCTTTAAAATCTTTCCGCTGTGCTTTTGCCAATGTAATTTTACCGCTCTTTTGACTGTCGGCTACCACCTGCACCCGTTCATAATGTGCCAAGCTTTTATTATCCGTATCATCAAATATCAATACATCAACATAACTTACCGTCACTTCCGCACCCGTTGCGCCTGCACGGGTCACCGACGTCGTTGCAGACGAAATGTCAAGCACAATACTATTATTGTCCGCTTCCGGCTGTACAAAATCCGTTTCATTGCTACAGGCAGCGCAACCTAACACTGCCAACCAACAAGCCATATGGTAGAATATCCGTTTCATCTGCTCATCATTTTTGAATTTCTGATACTTGTCTAATTGTAATCACCTCTGCCCTGTCGCCACTTTCCGGCCATGCAATAGCACCTTGTGTTCCATTAATCATTAACAGACTGGGACTTCCCGAATCCCAAATAGGAGAATAAGTAATGCCAAAATTAACAGTCTGCCCTACAGCATCGGGATTCCGTGCAATCACCTTGATTGTAAACGGATTGGGAGAAGCTCGATAAGGTGCATCTACCAACTTTCCATTTTGGTAAACCTTACAGACAAAATTTCCGACACCATTAAGCAAAGTAGGAGTCCATTCTTGATTTTCCGGTGCAGTCATCTCAAACAGAACAGAAAAAGCTCCCTCCTCCTCTATGGACGAACCCTCATCGCCTGTGTAGCAAACCACAGGAGGAGTATTCGGTTTATCGCCGTCAAGCGGCAATACCGGATTGCTATATGTAGGATATTCAAAAGTCAAGTCATTCCATGCACCGGCATCGTCCCAGTCGGCCACCATATAATCCACCGTTATCACATCGTCCGGACCGATACGGTTAAGCACCACACAATA
Source organism: Bacteroides sp. NSJ-48 (assembly GCF_014287405.1). NCBI lineage: Bacteria > Pseudomonadati > Bacteroidota > Bacteroidia > Bacteroidales > Bacteroidaceae > Bacteroides > Bacteroides sp. NSJ-48. The sequence continues at coordinate 10,098 of NZ_JACOOD010000004.1, forward strand.
CGTGTTGCGCTTCACTTGCGGCAAATAAATATCTTTCACCGATTGGTTCCCGTTAATACTGTAAGTAACCCTGACCACAAAACCTTTATGTTCCGTATCTGCCGTTCCCCAACTATTCGGATTACCGGAACCATAATAGTTTTCAAACATATAAACCGGAACGGAAAAAAAGTCATTAAACCCTTTCTTTATACTTTCCGGATCTTTTTTATTAAGCAACTCATAATCAGCATCTGTCATTACCTTTGTCACCGGAGAAGAGGTGGTCAGTAATTCGAATGGACTGTCCAAAGGAGGAACTTCTTTCCACACTGCATCTTCCGGATGGAACAGATAATTATATTGAAGCACTCCCAAAAAATCAATACGTTCGATACTTAAGTTCATGCCAGCTTCCTTAGCGGCAAAATACATGCCCAGCTTACCTACAACCCGTTCCAGTTCAAATTCCACTGTTCCATTCCACATCAGATGTCCGTTATGCGAACCGCCTGCCGTACTTTCCTTCAGATTATTCGGGTCTATTTTCTGAGACTGCCTGGCCACCATCGGAACCGCACCATAACCACGAGCTTTGATTTCTTCAAAATAAAACTTCTCCAATTCATCGCGTGTCATATTCTCCTGAAGAGTTGCAGATGGTCTCAGTATTGCCTTCTCATTCGCCACCAGGTAGAACCATACATTCTGTTCAAGTGCAGAATAAGGCGGTAATTTCAAATCCATCCAAAAAGAAATTTTACCACCTGCATCCGGATTTAAACCGGCCTCTTCATAATAATATCCAATTTGTTTCTGTCCGATAAAAGCATATACGCGCAAACTCTTTACGGCATTCTCCATTTCAGCCTGTATGTCGGAACCGCCACGGGCATTTACATTCATTTTTACACTGATATTCCCGCCTTCTCCCGTACCGGATACATTTTCCTCGACACATCCCGCAAGTGCCAGCATACATGCAGCCAACATCAGCCATAGATATATTGTATTTAATGTCTTCATTGTTTTCTCTTTTTAAAATTCCGGTTTCACGTCTACTATGTACCAGTCGGGAACTGTGACCACCGCACCTATAGACTTAAACTCAATGCGGATAGGTATCAGCGCTTCATGTCTGGTCAGGTCTACTACAGGGTTGGCAGCCAGGAAATCGGCCAGATTTACATGAGCAAGGTTCACTCCATTAGCGTCAGTGAGGTCTAAATTCACATTTTCATGATTAGTATGCCTCATTATATTAAAACGTGCCAGCATGGTATGCTTTTCCGCATTATTTTCGGTTTCAGGGTAATAGGTAACAACATTGCCGCATGCCTTATTGTCGAAACCGGTCATAGAAGACAATCCGCTCATGCTCAGCAACGGCCATACCGGAGTGCGGGTAGCGGACTCTACAGGTCCCGTTCCTACTACTTCCACATGGACTTTGTAGTGCGAACTGGCAAAATCCATCTGTTCTTTTATCTGTTGTGCATCACCGGGGATGCTGATTTCTTTGTAAGCATAATACAGAGAGTCATTTCCGACAATCCGTTCGCCACTTATACAGTTTTTATCACAGAATTGGGCAGTTGCCAGACTTTGCCCGTTGCTGACCTCCGTATGATAGGTATTGCCCACTGTCACAATCCGGTAATTTCCTATAGGCAGCTTCAACTCTGTGGTTCTTGTTTTTATATCAGCTTCGCTTATCGGATGAGAAGACAGCAACGCACCGTCACTATCAAAAACATACATGTCCACTTTATGAATCTTATCTTGAAAGATTTGGGTTGTACCGTCGCCTACATAACTGAACTCCAGCAGGCAGTTGCCCGGACAGTCACTCATATCTTCTTTGATGCACCCGTTGAGCGAAGCTAAAAACATCAAGGATAGTATGTATTTGGTGTATTTCATATTTTATGTATGTTTCTTAGAATTAGTTGAAAGAGAGAGATGGAAGGGATGTATCAAAACCGGGAACAGCTCCTGTCTCAGTACCTTGTTTTGATACAATCCCTCCGGTTGAAAAAATTAGTAGAGATTATTTGCCATATTCAGGTTCTACCGGTACAATATCCCAGTCCTTTACTTTTACAGTAGCGGTAACGCAGATAGTAGGTTCTCCCGGATCCAAATCGGTCAAGTCTTCTTCTTCAAATTCCAGGTCTGTAATCTGATAGATTTTACCGGCTTCCATGGTTACTTTGTCACCTTCCGCTGTTTTCAGACCTGTAATCTTTAAGTAGGCAGGATCATAAACGATAAATCCTTCGGCTACAGGGCTCTTGTATTCAGTATCGAACTTAAGAAGCATTTCTTTAGGCTGACCCAGTACATTATAGCCATAACCTGCCCCTAAAGCCGTTTCAGCAGTAGTAGTGATTTCAGGACCGGATGTTTCATCATAAAAACATGCAGGTACACTTACCGGGTATCCTCCTTGGTTGGTCTTATCATATAATTCATTACCAACCTGTTCTCCACCCAATGTAAACTGTTGATGTACTCCATTAAGACCGATGTGAGTCAATGCTAACTTGCTATATGCACTATTACCCAAGTTGGTACATGTAAGATTACCGCTCAACTCGATACGGGAAAGCATGGTCGCCAGTTCAACTGTTGCCGTATACATCGTATTGCCATCTTCTTTATCAGTACCATCAGGAACCAAAGCAGCTACTTCGCTTGCTAAAGGTGCTGTGGATGCAACTCCATATTTATCCATATTCAAAGTTGCTCCCAAAACATTATTCTTCCAGTTTCCTTCAACAGGAAGTGGGGTATCTTCGTTAAAATTGGCAACAGCCGCAATTTTAGTAACTTCAGGACTTACATTATGATAGATATTGTCACTACCGACCTGTGCATCTTCTACCCTAACAATATTACCATCTGCTTTCAACAGGTAAAGTTTGATATTCTGAGGATTAATAGCTTTATCAGCATCCTCTGTCCATCCGCTTCCGACTTTTGTCTGTCCATAGCTTCCGGCAGAAATCGTCACGGAAATCTGCTTGGTACCTTTCGTCAAGATATCATTACCTTCATCTTCGTTGCTACATGCTGCGAAAGCCAATCCTGCCAATCCCAGCATAAAATACTTGTTTAACTTCATAAGTTGATAGATTAATTAAATAAAATAGTATTAATAACTCGTTCTATTTGTGTATTCTGTTATATGTTGCTACAAACATGTATCCTGTGGTATACTATAAATCAGCTACCACTCCCGCCAACTGCTCCAGATTTTTTTGCGCCTCCATGCTTCCCGCCTTCAAGGCACGCTCCAGTATTTCTTTCGCCTTGTCATATTGTTTGTCCCTGGCACAGGCAACACCCAGCGCATTCAAAACCGAAGCATCATCCTTCACCTCACAACCCTCCAGCAGGTCTATCGCACCTTTCACGTCACCCTGTTCCATCTTCACACAAGCACCGTTCACCACAGCAGCGGCATTGGCCGGATATGTGCGGGCAGCAGTCAGCATAGCCTCATCATATTCCGCACTGCCCTTCCCATACGAATCTGCCACCATATAGATTTCCTCGACACTCAGCAGGTCGGGACGGGTTTTCAACAGCTTCTTTGCCTCCTCCAGATTAAAGTTTCTCACATTATATTCTATGCGGTACTCATTACGGCGTAACGGGCCATACATTTCGTTCAGCAAACGTTGGTAAATTTCGGGAGGCACAAGACCGCGGATACGTTGTTCACAAAGATCCTTATCGCCGTCACACTCATCGATAATCCTCAGCACATCGTCAATCTTCAGTAACAGCGGATGTTTCTCCACTTCCTTGCGCAAACCTTCCCAGTCCTCGCCCACACCGGTCACATGCCACAGCGAAGCATCCACTTCCGTATCTTTCTGAGCGTACGCTGCCAATGCTTCCGCACGATTCTTCGACAGCTTCAGGTTATACTCCACCGTACCCTCCGGAGAAGCATATCCGGTAATATAAATTCCGGTTATGGTCAAATCGGGATTTGTCTTTACCACCTCGACAGAGCTGCTTACCGTGGCAAGTTCCGATTCGTTGTTCTTGAACTTCGGGTCTATATTGTAACTGTCCTGACGGAACTGCAAACGTGCCACACGCACCTCGTTTCGTACCTTCACAGTCTCTTTCCGGGGCTGCACAAAAGCTGTGGCATACTGCGGCCGGAACAATTGCAGGAACGTGTTTTTTACCGGCGTTTCCTCCATGCCGGACTGTGCACACTCCAGACATCCCGTCACCTGCTCGCGCAGCACCAGACGGCTCTGAGCCATCCAAGGCTCATAGGGCAGAGTCACTGCATATTCCACCTGCTGCGCCTCTCCGTTTTTACGGCGCAACGCTATATAAGCGCCATCGGTCTTTGCAGACCCGGTCAGCGCCTTCTCACGGCGGTGTACTTTATCGCGGACACGACCGTCCAACACCACAGAAGGAAGCTCCAGACTCCTACCACCCTCTTTCGCCACCACCACCGGATAAAGACGCACGCTCTCCTGACGCTTCACATGCATCTCCTCTATATCAAGTACAAAATTCACATGAACCTCACGGCCGTTCTTCTTTATTTCATCATTGACTACGCGTACGCCTGAAAGATGTCCCGTCTGCGCGAAAGCAGGAAGACACGTTCCAAGCAAGAACAACGCACCGCATATCAGTTTGCCATATATCCATTCTTTTCTCATAATGTGCTTCCTCCCTTATTTAATAACATATATCAATGATACCGCGGCTTTGGTAACGCTGAAGTACCCTTTGTCATTCTTCTCTTTCCACTCACCGCATTTGGGACAGTCATACTTATCGTAATGATTCTGTACGTAACCTACACCGATGCTCGCTTCCAGGCTCCAGCGGTTGCCCAATATCCACTGATAACCGTAGGACAAACCGGCGCCGTAATAATATCCCTCATACCGATAGTCCTTGGTGGTAGGATAAATGCCCAGAGGGAATTTCACGTTGCCCACGTTAAATTGCCCTCCAAGCAGGTGCAAACCAAAGAAGTGTCCGTTAAACGCCTCACACAGCCAATACCGTGCTTCGGGCTGTGCCATCCAGTGCTTCCACTTCTTACTGTCTGAAAATGTAAAAGGATTATAGTTCGCGGAAACATCCAGCGTCCATTTCGGAGCCAGCCGGAATTCGGCACCAAGGTTGAAAGTAGTACTGATGTCATACAGAAGATTCGTCTTCAACGAAATGTCCTGTGCTGACAAAGAAATGCCGATAAACAGGAAAATAATGCAAAGGCTCTTTTTCATGCTCTCCATTTTTATTAAGATATAACTTATCTGTCTATATATTTTATCAGGTTAACATTTCCGTTACTTTGTAGGTAACGGGAAAACAGGAACAAACACACTGCAAGAGACATCTTGCATCAACATAATTAACTGTTGCGGATTATTGGAGAGAGCGAAAAAATACGAGCAGATTTTCTGTGTTAATTTAATATAATGCAGACATGAAGGTATTATGCATTTTCCACCAAAGGAAAACGCTATCATTCAAGTCAGTCCGTCTTGTAAGCACATCAAAGGACGACTTCACTTATTTTTCATAAAAAAATCTTTTCTTCTCTTGTTTAATACAAATATTTTGTTGATATTTGTCATAATATATAACTCCCGTTACCTACAAAGTAACGGATAACATTTGTAGTATTATCAAAATATCAATATACTCAATATTTTTTATTTAAGCAATAGCAATCCTCTGGTTATCAAATATATAAGAAACTATTTCCTTATTCATATCCCATATTTTATCATCCGAGTGCCTTTTAAAGTAAGTTTCTGTTACTTTAACGGAGGAATGTCCCATTGCATTACTAATGAGTTCCTGTTGATAATTCCGATAATTGGCAATGGTAGCCCAACTATGTCTTGCGGTATAACTTGTCAGTCCTGCAACGCCTTTTATACGTTCTCCTAATCTCTTTAAATGATAATTGAAACTACGCAGAGCATTCTGATATTGCCGGTACTCATCCTTTCCCGGATGATGAATGAGAGGGAATAAATAGGGAGAAGACTTATCGGCAAACTTTTTTTGTTTGATAATTGATTGATAACCAGTAGTTAGTTTCGCTTAAAAAAGCTAATCTCTACTTATAAGCATACATAGAGGGTTTCAATAACCAACTGATACTGAAGACAAAAGTATATAAAAAAGTCGGATTGTAAAACACTGGAAAAGAACCTTCTTTTATCAATCAAGGAAATCAAAAAGTGTATAGAGCAAAGTGGCGCATGTATGGTATAGATAATTCCGTACATGCGCCACTTTCTTAATCATCTGATTTGCATTGATTTACATTAATTGTTATTATATACTATCATTTGGTACTGATAAGCATTGATTTTGCTTGTGGGGTGTATTATTGTCCACCTAAAAAAATCAAGAATATCTCCTTGAAACGGGTTTGACGAGCAGGTCGATGTGCTCGTGTTCAAGGATATGTTCCATAGCCTTGTATATGGGCATCTTTTCGATACCGGCAATCTTCAGGGCTTCCATCTTGATGGTATTCTCGATGAGCAGCAGGTAGTCTTCCTCCTTCAGCTCAACATATTTCTGTGACTGTGATTTTAATTTTGCCATATTGATGTTGTTATTTGTTTCCGAAGTCGGCAGGAATCTCACCCCACAGGCGGTTGTCCCAGTGCAGCACTTCGATGTCCTTGATTCTTGCCTCCATCACTTTGAGGAATATCTCCGCTTTCTGCAATGCCGGGCATCTGCGTGAAGAGGCTGTCTGTTTGTTACAATACCACGTGATGGCTGTAATGCTGTCCGAGTAGATTGTTCGCGGACTTTCCGGATGTTCCATGACATATCTGACCGCCTCGACAATGCCGAGAAACTCCCCGATATTGTTCGTCCAGTTACCGATAGCTTTGGAAAAGAGTTCTTTTCCTGAAGAGAGGTCGACAGCCCGGAAGCGTGTCAACCTCTCTTTTGCAGAATGGGCACCGTCGGTCGCAATACCCACGACCGGTTTTTCTTTCATTGAATTCCTCCCTGATGTCTGTCTCCCGTATAGATGAACCCGTCGGATTCCATACGTCGTACCAGAGCACGCGCCTGATTCAGATAGTCGGTGATGACACCTTCCTTGTACTTGATATCCTTGCGTCCCTTGAGGATTTCCAGCACACCGTCTATTGTGCGGCTCATTACGCTCTTGCCGTCTTTCGGGTCGAAGAAAATCTTTTTGTTGCCGAACGTCACAGTTACTTGATACAATGTCTTCGGGACGATCACTGTTTCCACATGCGCCTGAAATAACACGGGGGTAGCGGCAACGACTACATACCCGTTGGCTTTGTGCATGGGTTTCAACTCTACCGAGTATAGTATGTTTGGCTCGAGAGTTCCTTTCAGGTCTTCCGAAAGGACACAAATCTGCTTGCCGAATCTTGAGTCTTCACGGACTCCCATCAATTTACGTGTCTTGGAATGGCGCGAAACGAACCCTATCAGTTCGCCCGTCTCTTCCGATCTCGCAAACTTCAGTTGCGATTTTTCCGATGTCATATTACTGTTCTTTCATATTCAATCTATTGCTTTCAATTGACAATCTGTTTTCAATGGGTCACTTTTCCATACAAATATATGCCAATTTTTCACGCCAACAAAACGTTTTAGTTATTAATTTTCAGATGGTTATGTGTAATATATATAGAGAAAAGGCTGCATTCAGTACAGCCTTTCCTCCTCTGTAAAATGACTGAAACGCTCGTCAGTATCAGAAGTTTGCAGTAGATAACGGCATTTCCAATAACGGTAAATCCGCCTTCCGTTGGGTATACAGTGATTTATATCGTCAGCATTCAGATATTGGTTCCCTTGTTCCGTACCGTGGTGCATCCATGTAGCGCACCCGGGCAGGTCCGGGTTGTTCCGGACATAGAAGTCCATTTTCTCTTTACCGGCGACAAAGATATTGTGTATCCGTACGTCCTTATCGATAGGAAACCGGTAGGCGTACAACGCGAAGTCACAGATGTCGGTTTCCAGCAGGTTGCCGCCAAAGTGTTCGGGAGCTTTCCGTTTCAGGTTCTCGAACCCCTCCAGAATACCCGGCCTGTCGCATATCTCGGCAAACCTTTCATCCGTTACCGGCTCAGCCGTCGCATAAACCACCCGAAAACCATTATCCGTACTGTCCAGTACCATGACATGCGCGACTATCCCCGGTGATTTGTTGATACTTTCGTCAATGCTGTCCGAGTCCGTGGTCAGACAGCATTTCAGCGTTCCGATGATTAATACCGCTACCACCAACAGTGTCCAAGGACCTATTGCTGCCGCTATCAATATCAATTCATCGGCCCGTTTCCGTATTTGTTTCATTGATTTTGAGAATGTGGCGGCCGGATACCCCCCGGACCTCGGACACGCATACCTTGCATCCTGCATCCAGCAACCGGTTTCTACATTCTTCCAAGGCGGCGTCGGAAATCCTGATGGCAGGTATACCTGCCGCCGTCATCTTGAACCGGGGCACTTCCGTGATCCGGGTAATCGTTTCGGCATCATCAAAATACGCCTCGAATGAATCTCCGACATGGAAAAGGATGATGGTTTCCACGCCATGCCTTTCCTTCATGCCGCCGTAACAGCGGCGAATAATCTCTTCCTTTTTCATATCAAATAGATATATTAGGTTTGATGTCAGCCAAACATGAAAGTGCCTGTAATCCGTTCAACTGCCGGGCTTTCGTCCGAAATACATATACAGACTTTCTTCATCTGACAAATATACAATAAATTACGGAACGACCCATGTCTATTGCATGAAACTATCCTTTCATCTTCACCTCCCTTCTTTCAAATTGTTCGCGGATGATTTCAACGAGTTGTCCGATGCTGTCGATTTTGTGACTCTTACCGCAGGCTTTGCCATGGAACAATGGCGTGAAGTACAGGTTAAAATCCTCATCGATGGAAAAACCTCCCACGAGGACGATACCCGCCTTGATACGGTAATACTCGCCGTACATGGCGTAATCATCCGTAGTTTTGGTGAACCCGTACTCCGGCAACAAGTCCGGCAAAGTGTCCAGGATCGGCCGGATAACATCCTTGAGAAAATTCGGGGTCTCAACTTCCTTTTTCCGTTTCCGACCTTTTCTGCCGGTTCCGTTATCGTCTTGCAGGTAATGGGCATCGAAACGATCCCGATACCTTTCTGTCAGTTCCTTAATATCCATATCCTTTATACATTTAATTGTTTTCCTCAAGCCACTCTTCCAGTGTCATGGAGTCCTCGAAACCGTATTCGTCAATCTGTACATAGCCGTCCTTTTCCGTGATAAACTCTTTCCTGGTCAGGATGGTTCCGCCATGATTTACCATCACCGTCGGTTCGATGGTCGCCAGACGGTCCCCGTCATCCGACTCCCGGATATCGTATGCGTACAGTCCCTCCGGAACGGCATTCCGGTCAATCCGCATATCCGTAAACAATGCAGGCGTGTCATTGATGGTCATAGACTCAAAGGTCTCGTTGCCAATGTTTTCTTTTGTAATCATATTTATTGATTCAAATAGTTTATTATTCCTGCTTGGGAAGTTCAATGGCTCTTACCCAATTGTTCCGGTCATCAAAACATTCATCATTGATGTTGGCCGTAAATTCCAGCGGTGTCATCTTCTCAACCCGCGTTGCGGGGTTATTTTCGTAATCAACGATGATTTTTCCGGCCGGAACGTCACGTTCAAATTCGTCCAGCGGGAAAGAGAATATCCATATTTCCCGGTCTTTATCTTCCCCAAGAAACGCCTTGAGGTTGTCTGTATAAGCCTGGCATTTGTCCCACGAGGTTTCCACGAATGAAATGATTTCCTCTTCCGGTTTGCCGGTACGGTCTTTCAGGAATGCAACGGCATTCCCTTTCCAGATATCCTGCTCGACACAGAGTTCCAGATAACGTTCCCAGACTGTCACCAGCCAGTCCATGTTAATCTCATGCAGGTGGCGGCAGGTGAAACGCTCCCGGCTTTCCGCGTTGTAAAGCGTGCAGCTTCCGTCCGTGCGTATCTCCTCCAACCGGTACATGGTGTATACCGGTATCCCGTGGCCATACCCGTCTTCCCCTTCCTCCTCGACATATACCGTATGGGGCAACATATTTTCCGGCATTTTCGGTATCGCACACAGGTTGGCTATAACTTCCTGTTCCAACGCTTTTTGTTTCTCCTGTATTCTCATTGTCTATCCATCTTTTAGTATGATTTTACCTTCTTGAAATAATCTCTGTTTGTAACGACGGTGGTTGCGTATATTTTCGGTATGTTTCTTCCGGTCATATTTATACAAGCCTTTTGCCTTGTTCTCTCTCAGCAGTTCCTTGTTCCGCTCTTCGCTTTCTGGGTTCACAATGAAGGTTATCAGCCTGCGGCTGACACCGTATTCCCGGGCAAGCTGGCGCTGGCTGACAGCTTCTGTCATGTAACGGTGGAAAATTTCAGCCTTCTGAAAAGGAGTGAGCTTCTGCCTGCGGTCATATTGTGTCCCGCTGATGATTATTCCCGAGCTTTTGTATGGCATGGTGAAGTCTGTTTTTCGTTTGTGGTCCATGAATGGTAGATGCGTTGTTTGCCATCTAAGGAGAGTAGAAACCAGCGGCTATAAATCCGTTCCAGCGTTTCGGTGTCGTGCCCGTATATCGGTCCCAGTTCGTTTGCAAACATCGCCGCTACCTTCAGCCTCCTGGTATCGGACAGCTTCTCCCACCAGCGGCAAATGGTCTTGTACTGCTTCACGTCCGTTACAAGGTCCGGAACCGGAGCGGAGGAGATATATTCCGCCTCTTTGCCGCACGGTGCCTGCCAGAACCCCTGTTCGCAAAGAGCGCGTTGCTCGTCACAAACCCGTTCTGCAAAGGATTTGAGTGCCATTTGGAATATCTTTCTTTCCAGTTCCTTACGTTCCATGGACAGTTCATGCACACCCACGTTCAGCCCGTGCTTATTGCGTTCATCCGGGGAAAGCTTGTTGCTCAAGGCTTTCCTGACCAGTTCCAGCCGTTCTTTCAGAGGGCCGTATTCGTTGTTATCTAAATACCGGTTAAACAGTTCCTGTTCGTTTCCGGGCAGTATGAATATATTTTCCATCATGCATCATTTAAGTTATCGGATGTGAATAGGATATATCGCAGTGGATAGCGGGTGTCGGGGTGCGGAAATAGCCACGAGATCCCGTGCCGTCAAGGGGCGCAGAAAAACGGCATCGAACTCCTGAGTATCGTCTTCACGGATATCTCGGACTTCAATGATCCATGTGCCTTCATAGCGGCACCAGGCAATCACCTCCAAAATCATTTCCTTTCTGTAGTCAGCCGGTCCGTCCCCGAAACTTTCACGTATCCGCTTAATTGCATCGTCTGTCAGCCGGACAAATTCCCCTTTGCGGAACGGAGCTTCCGGCGTAACGGCAGGAGCCAGCATCTGCCAGTCTTCATGTCCGTCCAGGTCTTCCACAGCCATTGCGTAGGCTTTGTATTCAGCTTCGGTCTCGAAATGTCTGGTTATCACATATCCCCCGGATTCGGCCGTGCTCTCCACCGACGAGATATCCCCGGTTTTCCTGTATATGCTTACAGTATCCTTACCGAGTAGAACTTTTACTGTTATCATTATTGCAGATGGTGTGGTTTTATTATAAATGGAACTCCACGTCTTCCTCCTCGAACTCCGTGTCGTGGTCCTCGTTGTACCCCTCGACGGTCGAACCAGGGACATAGGTCTCTCCGCCAATCCCATAACGTCCGGCATCGAGCAGTTTCCGAAGGGTTTCGGTGTCCCCGTTTAGAATCCTTTCGATGTCCTCCCGGCTGCCCCGGACGCTAATTCCGAGACGTAGCCAGAGATTTTCCTCTCTCGAGGTGTCCGCCTCTTCCGACCGGTGGCGTATGATATGATAATCACTCCATCCGTCGGCATCGTTTACCCCGGCGATGTAGGCATTGTACTCCGCCTCAGTCTCGAACTCTTTCTCGTCCACGACGCCCCCGTTATCCGCCAGCCATTCTTCAGAAGGCAGTTCATTGTTCTCTTCATATTCCCGTACGGCGTCCTCGCCGAAAATCGTTGTTATCTTTATCATGTGTCTTTGGGTTTTGAATATTTGTTATTTAATGGTTATCAAACTCGTTTGCCCGAACCGGTTTGATTCGGTTCGCAGACAGCCACCCGGTTTCCGGCGCGTATCAGTTTGGGGAGATACACGTCCAGGTCACGAAAAGAAAACCGCAGTTCCTTGACGCCTTTCCCTTGCCCGTCGACGCGTTCGGCGGTGGCAATGCCCAAAATGCCGGAAGCGGCGATGGCATCATCCTCATACAATTCACAAGATTCCCCGTTTCGGAAAATGTACAGGGCATCCGGGTGCGCCGCTTTCATCTCGCGGTATTTTCCCATCATGTCGGAAACTCCCGGGACATTTCCGTTCCCCGTTACATTCCGGGTCTTCAGTAGGTTCCTCGTGGCGTCGATGTCGATGAAATTCGTCCAGCCGGCTTTATGAAGTTCGACAGCAGCTTCCCGCAGGGATACCTTCCCGTTCTCGACCTCCTCTTTCAGGGATTCGAGAATGTTCTTGATTTTATAATCATTCATCATATTTTTTATTCTTTGGTTACATTGTTACTTGTTCCGACGGTATTCCGGTCAAGGGGAAAGCACCCGTGGCCTCCGGTAACCCGTCGATACACTGCCCGTCGTCAGGATTTCCCCGACAGGTAATGCCCGATGGACTTGTAACGGTTAGGAATGTTCGCGTTCTCGTTGAAACCGTTCAGGCAGTGGAGCAAGGCATCTTCGAGCGTGACATAACGACGGTCGAAAGTTTGGATATTATCCAGACAATAAGCATTTACAGCGTATTTGAAAGGCGCGTACATCCTTTCGTTCTCCCGCTTTAAAATGACAAACCAGTCGAAATGGAGTTTCAAGCGGAAACCGTCGCTCTCGCCGACTTTCATCAGCCGCTCTTCGTCGAGAAGCCGCCGCACGAGTGTGGCGTCGAGCTGACGGGTATACTCCCTGTACGCCTTGATACGGGCCGTGTAAGCCGCGGCATATTGTTCGATGTCCGTTTCTTTCAGCCGATGTTCCGCCGGGTAAAAGTCCAGCACCTCTTTCGTCGTGACGGGAATTTTCAGGTCGTCCACCCCGATCTCGTAGGTCTTGTTTTCCAACACGTCGTGGAACTCGAACCCTTGAATTCCCATGAGGGTAAATTCTCGCGTCGGGTCAGGGAGCGCAAGTGATTTGAGCTCTTCGAGGTCGCGGCACACGGCCACGACCGGATACTTCTCGACCACGTCTGACGGGCCTCCGATGCGGATATACGCCTTTTCACACCCGTCGTAATCACCATGCCGGACAATGTCGCAGCAGATGTAGTTAGGGGCGGCACGATGCCGCGCCGTATATTCCGTCCAAAGCTTGTCCAGCCCGGCTTTTACTTCGTCAGGGTCGGTCAGGGCAACGTTGCCGCACTGGCTGCACCGGCCGTCCGACAAGGCGTTGCGGGTAAATTCGAGGAACTGTCTGGTGTTCGGGTCGATGACGGCGGTACATTTCACTCCAGTGCCGCCGCAGATACTGCATACGATTGACATAAGTTTTTTGATTTGTGTATTTATTCGTACAATCTTTCTTTTTGACGCTTTTTCAAGGTCATCCGGAGATATTGCATCAGTTTCCCGCAGGGACACAGGGCATGTTCCCGTTGGCGGGCATAACTCAGGTCCCCGTTGGAGAGAACCATGCCTTCAGCATTGAGACAGAGGTCGCCGTAAACGTAGTTCTCCTCCGTAAGATAAATCCCATGAACAGGGTTCGGAAACCCCTCCGTGCTGCGGCCTTCCCGGAAAAGGAAGATACGCTCGGCCTGTCCCCGGACTCCGAAAAAGGGATACGGGGAAAGTGCCGCGAGCGTGGCGGCATGCTCTGCCGGATCATGGAAGCGGTCGTCGCTCATTTCGAGCATGTGGCCGGAGTCCTGTTCCTTTTCCTCCTGGTACTCGTACAGTGCGGCGCAGGCTTCTATGAATTCCTCCGAACGGGATGTGGCAGAGCCGTTGGTTACGATATAAAAGTCATTGACAGTAATACCGTAGGCGCGTACCCGTTCGAGGATATGGCGGATGGCCCGGACGTTAAGCGACGGCTCGCCGCCCGTGATGTTGAAATGGCGAATATGCCTGACATGCCGCAGCAGGTTGCTTATATGTTTCAAAGGGATATCCACGGATTCGGCATCTCCCCGCATGCAATGGGTACAGCGCATGTTGCAACGTCGGGTAATCTCGATGCAGAGATTCTTGATATATAGTTCTCTCATATTCGATGTAGTTCGGCTTAAGTTTCATCCGGGATTTCCTTTCCCGTGTAAGGATTATACAGCGGTGTGTTGCCAACTGCCTCGGCGTCAATAGCGAAACTGCCACGGCCTACGTCGTAGAAGAGTTCCAGCTTTAGTGGCGTTGAAGCGATGACTTTCTCAGCCTCGGCTTGTGACAGGCCTGAATACATCAGGCATTTGACACGACACCGGAACATTTCCGGATTGGTTTCCGGCGTGGTAACTACATCAACGACCTCGCACACTTCATCCGTGATGGCGAAGCGGTCGGGATTGGGTGTGCCGTTCCTTCTAGAGCCGTCCGATGCGGCATGTCCGGTGATTGAATGGTTCCGCACCTTTTCGGCGGGATAGGTCTTATCGCCTTTGGCGAAATACGACTTGCCGGAGGCGACACAGGCATGATAGATTACGTCGTGGACCTTTCGTCCGTTGTCAAGTATAATTGTATAGACCGTTCCCTCCTGCAAGACAGGAACGGCATTCGGTTTATGAGACATAAGATTTGTTTTTAGCTGTTTATGAATTTCGGTCTTGCACGCCGCATGATGTGTAGGTCATCGTAACCGATGGCTCTCAGTTCGGAAAGCGGGTTGCGGTACTCCTTTTCATGGGCTGGCCGTGTCATGGCGATCACGCCCGCATAGTCGGCTGCGCCATGCTGGCCGACATGCATGTAGGAGGTTATTTCACCCCGCCGTCCGCTCCACGGTATGTCCGGGAACAGGGCGATGACCTGTCCGTCGGGATAGCGTCTAAAGACCACCTTCGTCATTTTTCCCGCAGATTTCCGTGTCGATTTCATAGTCCCCGTAATTTTTGAATTCATAGTCCACTTCGCTGATAATTTCGTCAACCTCTTCGTCCGTTATCTCATCGGCCTTCGGGTTGTCGATATCGAGCCGTACGGTCAGGTAGATGGTTCTTGTTGCCATAATATCATACATTTTTTAGTGTCACAAAGCCGGCCTATGACAGGCCGACGGTATATTTCTCTATCAGCCGCTTCCGGTACGCCTTGTCCTTTCCGGCGGCAAGGCTTGCCAGTTTGCGGATATTCCGGTTGGCTTTTTCCGCGACCTGCTCCACGGTCGGTCCGGGAGTCATGAAATCACGGCATCCGGCACTGCAATACAGCTGCTTTTCCTTGACCGTCCTGCCACAGGCCGGACACCGGCGCTTGCCGTCACGCTCCAGCACTTCCAGAATATTGGCATGAATGCCTTTCCACCATTCAATACGGTCTATGTCATAATCGTAGACGGTTATCGTGTTCCCGAAACTGCGGGCTTCGACCTCAACGGCAATGCCCTCATCTTCAAGGCAAACCTTCAATACCGGGTCTTCGTGAGGCTCACAGTGCCTGTCATACCAGATGATATAGGTGGGATCGTCCAGTTCGTCAGGCTCTCCCAGACAGAGTTCCGTAAGACCGTTGTTCACGAGAATGTTGCGGATGGCGTCTTGTAAATCTTTGATACAGTCCATTGATATTTCGTTTTATGGTTGTTCCTCATTCGTCAGTTCATCTCCGAAGCGTGGCCGACGAACTGGAAGATATCGGCGTATTGTTCGCTGTAGATATAGAATCCGTCCCGTTTTTCCCCGGTCTCCGCATCTATTCCGTCAGCAAGGAGATATTCCCCGTCATCCGTCAGGTAGACATCGGTAAGCTTGATACGGGGCGTGTCGTGCTTCCCGTACAAGGTTGTCGTGACGGGGAAGTTGTTGTCATCGAGTTCCTCCTCTTCTGTAAGGCCGAGTGATACGCGGCCATATTGTGCCAGGAACTCCAGCATGAATTTCAGCATGGCTTGCTCGGCCTCGTGCAGCCGTCCGTCGATAAAGGCGTACTGGGTGGCGAACAGATGCAGCTTGTCGGCGCTCATTTTGTCCGGGGCTTTGCCCGGCTCCGCATTGTCTTTCTGTATTTTATCCATATCTGTCATATTGTTGGTTTCATGTTTCCAGCGGGGTGAAGGAGACGGTCAGTATCACTTTCTCGTCACCCAGGTTGAACACTTTCAGGCAGTCGTTACTGATAGTCCTTTTCAGGATGTCTCCCCGGTATCGGGAATTGCGTACCTTGAAGGTAAAATCATCAATGAACGAGCTGATGCAATGAAGCACGTGGTCGAATTCTTCCTTACCATACCGTTCCATTTCAGGGAAAATGCCTTTCAGATGCGCCCGCAGGCTCAATATGTAGTTCGGGGTCTTGCCCGTGATTTTTCCCGAGTATGTGATTTTGTATTTCCTGTCCATGATATGCCGTTCCATTTAATCGTTACTGTCATACCAGCCCTCGATCTCATCGAAATAGCCGTTCGAGTCCCATTCTTCCAGCAAGGTGGTCGGGTACGTCCATTCAAGGCTGTAAAACAGATCCTGGCACACCTCTTCATTACCCTTGCACAGGGCGAGCAGTGAGTTATGCGTGAAACAGCCGTCACTGCTCTCCGGCACACGCCAGTCCTCACGGTCTTCTGCCGCGTATTCGGGTATATAGCACACTTCATCGGGGCGGTTGAGAAAGGCATCCTCGTTCTTGTAGATGTTTCCTTCCCCTCCGTATTCCAGTTCATAGAACACACCTTCCGGCGTTTCTATCCTGTTGCCAATCTCTATCATAGCGTTGCCGTTTCGTGGGTATATATAATCACCATCCGGGAGGAGAGCACCTTGTCGCGTACCGTGGGGTTGGCGATTGCCCAATCGGAATGGAAATGCATGTCCGGAATGGATGCGGTGTCCACAATATCGCCCCCGTTTTCCAGATGGAGATAATCCGGCTGATACAGGTCGCAAAGGAATTTGCCGTCCGTATCGCTGATGGCGTATATCTTGCCGTCGAGTGCGGCCGTCATCTCCTCCTCGCTGCGGTAGACCAACAGGTATTTACAGCCGGTCTTCATCTCTTCCGCAATCCGCTTATGCAGTTCTTCAGGAGATAATTCACGCAGTCTTGACACGACCGCCCCGATACTTTCCACGGCATCGTAGCTGTCCAAGGCATCATGGCAGGTCGTTTCAAACTCCTCTTTCGGACGACCCGCAAAATTGATGGTACGGACTTCCTGCCCGTGCCCGCCGAGCAGGTAAAAGGGCGTACCGTTCCATTGTTCCTTTCTGACAGAGAGCGGCCGGGAGCATTCCCGTGTCTGCCGGTTCACAACGGCATACAGTTCCAGACTTTCCCCGCATTCCATACGCAGGATATGCCGGGCGAACTCCGTAAATGTCATGATTTTGATTCCTTCCCCGTTCGCCGTGAAGAAATCCTGTCTTGTCTGTTTCATAAATCCGTTTTTTTAAGAGTAGGTAATCGTTTTGTATAAGGGGTGGAATACTCACCTCGTTTTGAAAAAAAAAGACCGCCGCAGCCGTAGCCGCGACGGCCCGTCATCATTATGGCATGTGATGAACAGGTTCTATTTTCGTTATTCGGCCTCGTAGTACGGTACGCCGTGCCTTACCACTGCTTTTTCCATTTCTTCCCACCAGATTTCACTATGGCGGTCATTGTCAAAATCTATGGGCTTTCTTTTACCGAGCCGCAGCCGGTCCCGTGTCTCCATTTCCGTTTCGTACACAATCTGTTCCATTTCTTCGTCCGTAACATGGTAGGTATCGAACGGCTCCGGCAGAGATTCCAACTCCCTGCGTGACAGCTCGGATTGCCCGCAGGTGAAAACCTTGTCATAGAAAGCGTCATCTTTCGGCGGCAGTTCGGGTTCCTGTTCCGGCAGCACATCCAAATAATCCGACTCGTACAGGTAGTTTTCGTCGCGCCCCTTCGTCTGCCGGTTGTTCTTGAACTCTTCCAGATCACTTTCCGTCAGGCGGAATTCCTTCTTCTTACGCCGCAGGTACTCCATCATGTTTTCGAGGGAGGAGAACGGGGCTATGAGCTCCATGGAAGAACGGTTGTGCCAGGCATCGCTCCGGTACAGCAGGTAGACCTGCGGGCGGTTCCGGGCCGCCTCCTTACGGTATTCGCCGAACTCATACAGGGCGTTGTCGAAACTTCCGAATGCCAGCCGGACTTTGTCTTCGACGGATATGGACTCCCGGCATTCCTCGAAACGGCGTTGCACGTATCCGATGAAATCCACGTCTTCCAGAGTCTCCATGACCGTGCTGTCATCAGTCGAGAGCGCGATGTCAGCTCCTGCGAAATTGTCGGCTGACAGCACGTGTTTCTCTTCATTGTATTCGTCTTCCGCCCTGCAGACGGCCAGACCGGGCGTTTCTGCCTCGATCTCCACGACCTTACGGAGCGTCTCTTCGATAGCTATCCGGTATTTTTTCATTGTATGATGTTTATTTGTTTCAGTTCACGTTTGTAGTTTCTCAATGACGGCTTGTGCCCTTTCTCCCTTACGATCTGGCGCATCTGTGCAAAGGTGTATGCCTTCTCCATGTCCAGGCCGTAGTCCGTGGCGAATGCCGTCATTCCGATATAGCAGAAGCCGAACTTCCGGTGCAGCATGTCGGCCGTATAAGGAGTCATGTCTTCCGCCAAGGTTACGGGGACAGCCATTCCCCGGATCTTGAACTTCAAGCCCTCGATAAGGGTCCCGCAGTTGTCGCTGTGGTAGGTCAGGTCCCTGCGGCGGGCGCAGTAACCGATGGTCTCACCCATGAAGGTGTTGCGGAAGATTTCCGTACGGTTCAGGTCCTTCAACTTCTCGACACCGTAATAGCAGACCGCCTGTACGGCTTTCAACGCTTTGTCCACACGGGGTTTGACAAAGCGGGGGTCGTTTTCCGCCACGATCTTTTCCAGCCACGTGCGGTGGAAGGTTCCGACAGGCACGTCGAACACCTTCTCCGGCGTGCAGTATTTTGAATCCGACCGCGTCATCATCAGATGTGCCGAGGACGGCTCGTATTGTTCTTTCAGGTAAAAGGCCAGACAGGTATTGCCGACTTTGCAGTAAGTATAGTCGTCACGGCTGTTTTTCAGCGACAGCATCGTGGTTTCCCCGCCGTAGAACTTCTCGGGCAGTCCGGTCTGTCGGCAGAACTCCGTGAGGAAATGTCCGGGGATGGCATGTGCATAACTGCGCTCCTGGTAGCACTCCTTCGCCATTTGCGGAGTGATGAACCGTTTGGCAAAGTCACAGATATGGTAATGACCGTAATCATACGCCGCCTGCGTGTTCGCGGAGCTCTGGAACTTTTTGGGCATCTGGCGGAACCAGCGGAAACTCGTCCCGTGCTCCATGCAGTAGTCGACAAATTCCCGCGTCCATACATTTTCAGGAAATTCGGGACAGTTGCCGTTTCTTCGGATGAATGCCTTGCACACTTCCACCGAGAGCAGGGATTGTTCAGTTTCCTCGTCGATATAGCAGTTCGTCTCCCGTTTGCTGTTATCGATGGCAATGACCAGTCTTTCCGGTGTCTTGAACCGCTTCGGCAACTCCCCGAACATGTAAGGGTGTTTCTCCATCAGCCGGTCCGCCAGCATGTCGTCCAGATATACCGACAACGGCTTGAAAAACTGGGGGTCTGTGATGAAGTTTTTTCCTTCGGTCGAACAGACAGCCGCATGGAGAATCTCATAGGAATAGAACCGGGCGGGAACAAGCGAGAGGTCATGTTCCGCCATCTTGCGGTAGTATGCCGCAGTCTTGAAACGGGACGGCACGACGGCATCGGTAACCGTGCTCAATATTTTCATCCCGTCGAGCATCCCGTAATAGAACTCTTGAGTCTTTACCTCAACGGGGACATATCCGAGGATAAGCCCCGTTTTCATGACGGCGTCTGTCCTGCTGTCCGTGTAATACGGGTCGTAAATATAGCTGCGCAAGGCCAGGTATGCCAGTTGCGCATCCCAAAGGCGTTCAGGTATGAAGGCGAGAATGTCGAAATCCCCGCGTCCGTTTCGGATGACCGCTTCTGCCATTTCTCGGGTAACCATTGCTTCGGGAACGGCCGTGATATTCTTCGGTTTTTTGCGCATGGCGTAGTCACAGACTGCTCCCGAACGGTACGCCTCCGGAATATTGCGCAGCTCGAAGCTGTGCCAGCTCTCCGTGCTGCCCGCGATGATTCGTTCTATACGTCCGGGTGTGAGGAAACGTCCCGGAATATGGCTCAGCACCTCTATTTCCTTGCTTTCGACGGCTGCTTCCACGATCTCTTCCGTGAACAGGTGTTCCGGCAGCCATTCTATGGCCGATACGATGTTATTGTGCCGCATACAGTTTCTTTTTAAGGTTGGACGAACGGACGATTCTCACAAGGCGGCACCCCCGGTAGACATAGAGTATCCTGGATTCCCGTTCGGCGAGTTCCTCAAGTCCCTGCCAGTGCTGCGGTGTATTTATCTTTTCGAGTCGGACATGGTTGTTCACATATACCGTGATCGGTTTCATGCTGTCATGGGAGGGCGTATCTTCGACGAAGAGCGGCTGTTCACAGTATTCTCCCTTGTCCATGACATGCCATCTGCCGTTATCGAACAGGAGGCACGTGTCCTCCATGCGGCCGAAAATGTCTGCGTTGTCCGCGATGCGTGATGCGGATTGCCGCGGTGTTTCCCGTCCGTCACGGATCTTTGAAAAACAGTGGACGGTATCGCCGGTTCCTGTCCATTTTCCATAGGGTGACGGTCCCAGTTTTTGTATGTCGCCCAGCGACAGCAGGGCATCTACCCGTCTGTCATTGGGATAGAACACCCGGAGTTTCCTCACAAGGTCTTTTGAAAGCGTCTCATGGAGCGCCTTGATGTGCCGGACACTGCCGTCCGGCAACAGTTTTCCGATTTGTATGCTCATAATAGTGCTATCTCTTGTTGTTGAAGTATAGCCGGGTCGTCCTTCTTTCGATTGACAGTCCGGCTTGAAAATTATGATTTACAGAAGTCTTCGGACTGGTATCCGGCCATGTCCGGTACGGAACCGCGTGTCATTCCGTCCTGTCGTCTTCCCGTCTTTTCATTTTCAGTTCCCTGCCGGTTGCCGTGCGGCAGAGCGGCAGTTTCCCGGAAGCGGTTTGCTTGCATCCCTCGACGAGCCGTCCTTCGGACACCATTTTCCCGTACATTTCCCTGATATAACGGTATGCCGGGGAGGTGTTCGAATAAACGGACTTCCCACGGAGTGTCTTGACACGCAGCTTTTCGACGAGTATTTCCAGCACCTGCTCCCGGCTCTTGTACAGGTTCCGGCGCTTGGTGCGGAAGGCGTCGAGAAAGACACCCCCGATAGTCATGTCATGAGTCTTGTGGTAATACGCGAGTTCTTCCTCCTCCGTCAGGTCGAGAATCTCGCCGTAAGTGTCAGTACGTAGGTACCGGAAGGTCGTTCCTTGTGCCAGAATCTTCTCGATAAGCTCCATGTGCTCTTTAAGAACAGGGCCCGATAACGATTGGGGATGACAGTACAGGCATGTCTTTCCGAGATACACCTCGGGACAACCGTCTTTGTATTTGTTTTCCTTGATGCTGAACCCTGTTTCCGTGAAAAGGCGCTTTACCTCGTCGAAGAAGCGTCCGGCTTTCTCTTCCGGCATGCGACCGCCGTCATAGCCGGACTCGACGCGGAAGTATGTGTCGATATATATCGGTGTGTCCATTTACAGTTCTGATTTTGATATGTTATATAAAGCATAGCCCGGAACCTCCCGCTCGGGTTCCGGGCATCGTTGAAAATATTCTCATAGACGTATGGAATCGAACACTTTGTCGATGTCCTCCTGCGCCAGCCCGATGTAGCGCCGGGTGGTTTCCAGGTTGGAATGGCGGAATATCTGGTTGAGCAGGATCAGGCCCTCGGCCGAGCGTCCCATCAGCTCGTAGACATAGCGCCCGAAAGTCTTGCGGAAGGTATGTGTGGAGAATGCCCTGATCGGCAGCCTGTACCTTACCTTGAATACCTTGAGCAGCCTGTTGATGTATTCCAGCGAGTAAGGTTTCCCGGTACGCGGGCTGAGAAAGATGTACTGTTCGGGGGCGGGTTGTCCGAGCATCTCGTACAGGAAACGGTTCTTCTCCTGCACGTCCCTGTTGAACTTGATCAGGCGGTTTTTCTTTGTTTTCTGCTCGATGCGGGTCATGGTGCTTTTTCCTAAGATGTCTTTCCAGCGCAGGGTCCTCACGTCGGAGGCCCTGCATGCCGTGCAGAACGACAGCCAGCAGTAGGTCTCCCACAGGTACTCGCCGTCCTTCTCAAGCCCGCGGACCAGCCTGTTATATTCCGCTATGGGCAGGTAGTCGGCTGTCGTCAGTTGTCCCTTGATTCTTGTCACGTGGCAGCCTTTTAAGATTCCGGCAACCCTTCCGAGAGCATCAGCTCGGCCAGCGCCCCGTTCTGGGGAATCATGGCCGGAATGTCCGTACGTCCGGGCTTGTAGATTTCGGTTGCCACGTTATAGATATCCCACGCCGTGAGCGTCTTCTTCTCTTCGGTGAGTTTGAGCAGGTCCTCGGTGAAGATGGAAATCTGGGACTGGTTCAGGGGATAGGTCTCCACCTTGGACGAAAGACGCTTGTCGGAACTGTCATGCGATACGCGCAATGCTGTCAGCAATCCGATGTAGGCGTACATCTCCACCGGGGTAATTACTTTCGCTTTCAGGCGGCGGATGCGTTCCCTGTCCTCGTTCATCTGTACCTCGAAGTTCGAGAGCCACTCGTCTACACGACCGAAAAGCTCTTCGGTGGTGACTTTGTCTTTCCCGTAGTTCGACACACTGCGTTCGGGGGAGAGGATGCACTGGTTGTGGCACACCCTGACGCACGGGCCGATGGCCGCCTGGATGCCGTCCTGATGGAAGGCGATGACAAGCGTCGTGGTCAGCTCGTCCGTTTCCCATTCCTTAATGCGGATGGTCGTATAAACGCGGCGCAGGATATGCGCCTCGACGGCCATCGCCCCGTACTTTTGTTCCACCTGGGGCAGGACGACCACGCCGGGCTGTGCCTTGTTCTTGTTCTGGGCGGCGAAGATTTCCTCCACCTCGTAATTCAGGTTGTGTTTCTGGCAGATGTCCGCCATGCGCTCTATCACCTCGTAATGGTAGATTCCCTTGAGCGGGTTGCCATAGATGTCATTTTCCTTGTGTGTGCGCCGGAGCGTGTCGAGCGTCATCACCTCGACGTTGTTGTTCTGGAAATCGAACTGCACGGGGGCGGCCGTTGTTGCTAATGCTGTTGCCATAATGATTGATATTAAAAAAGTTATACAATAAGAAAGGCGGTGAACCGTTGTCCATCGCCTTTCCGGAATTCATTTTGCGGTTTCAGGCAGGTAACGCCTGCATATCAGGTCCGTGATACTCGGGTAATACACGTTGCCATAAGTTCCGTATGGTCCGAAACGGGCAAGGAAGCGGAAGTAAAAATCTACCGGACGCCGGTAGCTCGTCTGTATTTTGGTTTTCAGCAGGCGGTAGGCGTACTCGTCAGAATTTTCCACCTTGACCTTGCGTCCGTTGAAATAATAGTTTCCCTCCTTATCTGAAGAAAACGATACCTCTTCCTTTGCCGGACGCTCGCCGGCAACGACCCTGAAGAAGTCCTCCAGGGAGCGGCAATCCTGGTATTCTACCGGAATCGTGTCGCCCTCTCGCAGTTTCACGTCCAGTTTGTCAAGCAGTGTCTTGATGGCGGGCGTGTAGATATTTTCGGATTGGAAGCATCTTGTATCCCGCCAGTATTTCTCGAAAAGAGAGCCGGTTTCAAGGAGTAGGAACAGGGTTTCACGCGCTGTCTGCGGTTTATCGGCCAGATATGGAATATACTCGGTCACCAGTATGGAAAGTGAAAGATACTCCTCCGGTTGCAGTTCGCTCTTCTGGTGCAGGTTACAGTGCCTCTCGAGCAGGGAGTCGATGTCGGCTTCCCGCAAGCTTTCGTCCGTCCATACCAGGCAACCTTCTTTCTTGCAGGCGGGACATTTATCCGCTCCATACGGCAGGAGCATCACCTTGCCGCAATCGGAACAGGTGACCAGGTCGCCTCGTTCCGTATAAACATCTACCGTTTCCATTCTCAATCCTCCGCGTAAGGCCATTCAAGGCAGCAGTCATTGCATACGGCCACGCCCTCGTCACTCAGAATGTCAATATCTGTGCCCCCACATTCGGGGCATACCGGTACCTTTTTCTTGTCCATTCGTCGCTCTGCCGCTTCTTCCGTCAGAAGCAGCGGCACCCAGTATGCCGATGTGCCGAAATCCCGTATCCCGTTTTCATCCTGTATGGGTTCACAACCTTTCGTTCCCATGTATTTCTGGGAGTCCGGCCAACACACGGCACGGTAACACTTGTCCCGTTCGGGAGATTTGCCGGTATGGCGTATATAGTCTTCCTCGGGCACGTAAAGCGCCCCGTTCTCCCCGCTTCCCCATGCCGGATAACCGGTTCCTTCTTCCTCGAAAGGAGCACTTTCCTCGGGAAATTCCACGAGTGCATATAACTTGTCATCCCATGCCAGGGAACACTCGCCGCAGTGGAACCGACTTTCGTGAATATCATAACGGATATTTTCCGAATTGCATTTCGGACAGATAATGTCTTTTGTTTTTACTTTCGGGAAACTCAGGATTTCTCCGGCAATGATTTCCATGCTGGGCCAGAACAACTGTTCGCAGTAATCGTCGGCCATCTTTTCCGCCAGATTCTGCATGTCGTCATCGCTGATCTTTTCCACATCGAAACCTTGTCCTTCCAGGTCATCGCGGTGGACGGACGTGATAGGGAAATACCCGGCGTTCAGCTCCCGGATAAATTGTCTTTCCTCTTCTGTCGGTTCGGGTAAGTTGTTGAAATATTCCCTGAGCCGTTGATAAAGTTCTCTTACCATAATTATATTCCTGTTTTTAATCTAATATCCACCAGTCGAGGACCAGTAGTTCCGGTCCATGATTTTTTCAAGTTCGAGGTCGGAACGTTCTTTCCAGAGGTCGAAGTCATCAAGCAGCTCCGTTCCGTCCTCCAGAGAAAGCACAGTATCCTCATTGTCAAACAGATAGTCTTGTATGTCATATCCGGACGGATAACGGTTTTCCCGGATGATTTCTTCTGCAATTTCCTTGTCCATTCGGTTGCCATTTTTTCAGTTCGCCGGTATTGTAACCGGATTCATTTGTTTTGTCTTTTCCTTGTAAAACCTGTCGATGGCAAGGAAGTAGTCCTCCGCATCCCAATCAGTGCCCGCATGCTCAGTCTCGAATTCTTCCGCCCACTGGACGATCTCGGCATTGACGGCACGGGAGTCCCTGTCCTCCCACAGGTTGTCCGCCCCGGCATTGTAGGCAAGGTCCACGACAGCCTCCTGCAACTTGTTGTAGCCGTTACACTCTCTACCGTTGGAACGCAGCCATAAGTCCACGTCGACGGCATCCTCTTCCGTCGTCCCATTGTGCAGGCACAGGCACTGCCCGTTGCCGTTATGGCATACGAGGACCGGCCGTTTGGTGTCGGGGCATATCCGTACCAGCAGCTCATTGGCGGCAAGTGTTTCCGTATCATGCCCATTGAGCATTGCAGGAAGCGCCTGGCTGACCAGACTCAGGATTTCCTGTTCCTCCTTTGTCCCGGACGGCTTGGAAGCCAACAGGTTCTGTATGCGTTTAAGAAGATTGTAAATCATAATCAGCAGTCATTATGTTCTTTCCAGATTTTACGTTTCTCGTCATAGCCCTTGTTTTCCCACCATTCATTGCAGGTTTCGGCAAACCCCTGATGGTTGTCTCCGGCCGGACACTTGTCCTGACGGCAACCCGTGATCTGTTCCATTTGATTTGCGTCCAACGAGTTCCACCATTCCTCCATGCGTTCTTTGAACTCTTTTAAAGTACAGAATGGCTGATGGTCCTCGCATTCGTCGCACCAGTTATCATAGCGGTCTATACCCGTGGTACCGATGAATGTACGGGCATTCGGATCCACCCATGCCTGGGTCTGTATATTGTCTGAACCGCACCCCTCGCATACGACAATCTCGTCGTCATTGACATCAGCGGAGATGAACCCGTGTTCTTCCAGCCAGTGGGCAATCTCAAGCAATCCCTCGGTCTGTACCTGTCCGATGGGCTCATCGAAATCCTCGCCGGCTTCGCCGTTGAGCGTGCAGAGCAGTTTGCCGTTCCCGTCGATGAAAAGTTCATAAACGGTCGCACTTTCATAACCGCCGTATCCGTAAAAAGCGGAATTGTGGACCACCACTATCGGGGAGGTTTCATACTCCGCTGATTCCGCCTCCCGGTAATGTACGCCGCAGTTGCGGTAGAACGTGCCGATGATGTTGTTCTCCTTCTTCACGGCGTCGCGGATTTTCTCCATAAGTGATCTTCTGATGGAGATGATACTGAGGTGCGCATAATCCTTACGGAGACGTCTGTACACTTCCTGCTCGAAGTTGCCTCGAACAGAGTCGAAAGGGGATACGCCGGCGTTCTCCCGGATATATTTGTCCTCGTTAAAGTTGTAGCGCCGGCAGACAATATTCTTGACGCGGCGGAATTCCTCTCCGGCAAATTTGAGGATACTGTTCTCGCCTAGCGAAGTCGGAAAATAGCAGCGGGGCATGTGCACTGTCATTTCACGGTAAAGTGTGTCATCGTCTTCCGGAAAGGTTCTGTCTGTTTCCGGCTTTGTAGGTTTTTCCTGTTCCATGTTGCTTGTTTTTTATCTGTAGTTGAACAATTTCCGGTTTGCCGCCCGTTGCATGGCGGTCACCATATTCTTATGTCATAATCTTTAAAATAGTATTCCAACTCTTTTAATCCTTCCAAAGAGTGCAGCTCGTTCTTTCCGGTCACTTCGATGTCGACGGATACTGCATTTTCATCTTTGATGTTTACTTTGGCATTGTCAAATACGCATCTTACATATTCTGCAATGCATGAGGCAGGCAGGTCGTTTTTTACAATATTAAGTACCATATTATTTATTGTTCATTAAATGTTTGCTACGTCCATAAACCGGGCACCGCTTGCGGTATCTGCATTCGCCCCGGGCCGCGTCGGTATGCGCCCGGTGCCATTCATCCCAGCTCTTCACTCCATTGTCTGTAAGGAATATGATCAGTTGCATGCAGCAGAAACCGCGTTCCTCACGTTTCCGGTCATGAAGGTTGGCCAGCCCGTTATCTTTAGGTTTCATACAGGTTTGATGTTACGGCAGGTTTGCTCGAAACGCCTTCATGGCATATCATTAAAACCATGAGACATGCACATAGGCATCGCTTTGGTCACTGCCGTTGATTAGACAATCGAGTACTTCGATAAACTTTTCCCGGTCCATCCCGACCTTTGCCAGGCAGGAATAAAATTCTTCGGCATTCTGCCGGAAGGTTTCATCCTGTTCTGAGATATGTTTTCTTAGCTGCTGCAGACCCGAACGGGCTATTTCGAAGTCATCGGTATAGGCGTCTTCTGCGGAGTTATCAACTTCGAACATTGTCAGGATATCATAAAAGATATCCTGACCGTCCCCGCCATACATACCCGGATATTTGTATTCGATTTGCCAAACTCTGGCTACATGTAGTTTTCTGGCCATTATCTTTTCATTTTTCGGATTTGTTGTCTTATGCAGTGCAGCATCAATTCGATACCACGGATGCTTTCCTCATTCTCTTTCAGTTTGTAATAGTAGGCGTTCGCTTCGTCGTAGTCTTCCCGTGCCTTGCGCAATCTGCATTCCTTGGCGTCACGGACCTGTTCATGGGACAGGTCGTAACCGATGAACTCGTCCATGAAACAGGAAACCGTACGCCCGTAATAGTGGTCCGTGCGGGTTTCCACCGCAGTACGGATGATGTCGTCGCACCGCCTTCCGAGTGTCCGGAGTACGTCGCTGATATGCCGGTCATGGTACTCGTAACCGAAGAAACGGGTATACCACTCGTGTTCCTGCCGGTTTGTCTTCCCCGCGTAATACTCGTACCATTGGGCGTCGCACTTGGTGTGCCTCTGGGTAACCTTGAATATGGCATACTCTTCACCGATCCATGTAAAACGTGAGAGTATCTCACTCGCTTCTTCCTCATAGTAGCTATCCCGCCAATTCAATTCTTCGGTCTGGCTGAGCGGGAGGAATGACTGTTTGGTGATCCACTGCCCGAAACCTTTGTGCGTGACATGCGGAAGCACTTTCACGACCTTGCTCCATGCCTCGTTGCAGGCTTCATCCAGTGAAGGGAAACTTTCAGGAAAGCGTTCCCTGTCCGTTCCGTCTCGCAACACCTCGTTCCAATCTTTGTCGCAGACAATGAGGGTGAGGTCCTCCCTCACATGGCAGTCGCGTTCGCAATAGCCGTAGGGAGCATCGCAGAGCGTGTACCACTCCTTCGGTCCATAACCGTCGTCACGTCCCAGATAGCGTCTGGGCTTCCCCTTCTCTGTCTGCACCTCCCATACTTCCGTGCAGTTTCCACGGTCGATATGGTGCAGGCGTACCCTGATTTCCTTGTTATCTCGTTTTTCTTCCATGTCGTTCATTTTTAGTATGGCCTGTCTTTTTCTTTTCGAGAATCCGGTAGATTTCTTCAAGGTCATGCTCATTGTCTATCGGTTGCCCGTATTCCGTATCCACGATGACCACCCTGGCATTGGCCAGGTGACATCCTGCTATCGTCTTGTCATAGTCGCTCCATTCAGGATTGATTTCTGTTACCGTGTCAAATTCAAGTCCGTATGATGTCTTCATTGTATTTCCAGTTATTATGCGTATTTTTCTATTTTATGCTGCCGCTTTGTTCTGCCCGTCGATAATATGCCTGCATTCGGCTTCCAGTTCTTTCATACATTCCGTACCATAGAATCCCCAACAACTGTCCAGTTCATTGTCATCGTCACTTTCCGGCATGATGCGATACCCGAAAACTTCCCCGGTATAGTAGTTGTCAAGGGTACTGATTTCGTCTTGCAGGTATCCCTCGATCCGCTTCCTGCGTTTCGCGGTGATGTTCTTCCACCCGTATTCCCGGCGCACCTTGTCCAACGGTACCGCGATGATTCCGAAAAATCCGGAATCCCACGGGCAGCTGAACGGCGAGGTGGATATTGTAATGCCGCCATGGTCGTAGAGGTAGACCGGCAGGGCGATATATTCCTTCAGGAACGATTCCCGGAAATTTCCGATATGCCCTTCAAAAACCTTGTCGATATCGAAGTGGTCATCAAACTCCTTCTCCGGGCGGTAGCGACGATGTGCCGTATAAAGCGTACCGAGATTGTCATACGCTTCACGCGGGCTTCGGGCGTCATCATCATAATAGATGTTGATGCGATACCCGTTATATTTGATTTGATTATATAGATTCATTTGCCTGGGTATTATGTTTTGTTACAAAGTCTTACAAATTGTTCCGTAATCTCGTCCCGCTCGAACTCGTCGCAGTTCAGGTCGAAGAATATACCCGAAGCCGCGAGCATGTCACGGGCTTCTCCGTAGGTAAGGTCGTTCCTGTGCCTGTATCTGTCCACCATATCCCGATGTTCGGCTTCCGCCCGGTCGTGCAGCCTCATTTTATACTGCCTGTACCATGCGGGGAACTGTTCCTTGGAAACCATATGTTCCAGCTGCAAGTCCCGGTATCTTCCCGGTGCCAGCAGGATGTGGCTGTCAATGTAGGACTTCGCCTCGGCTATGATTCCCTCCCTGGTGAAGGGACGGTGGGAGCGTGCCGTGAAATGCACCCATCCACCATGCAACGGGTGTTCGATTTCAATCTGCACACCCTGCCTCCTGACATGTACCACGATATAGGCGGTCTGGCCGGGGAACATATCGTCCTTGAGGCTCACTTCCCGGCAGGCCGGCGGGTCAACATGGATGTAGTGGTCCTGCCTTGCGCCCTCGAGGAACCTTTCAAGCTGCCGCATCGACTGGCAGTAGATGAATGTCCCCACGCGGCACTGGCCTCGGCGGATGTCGCCGTAATAGTACTTTCTTGCCCTTGCTCCGGTAATGCGGGACTCGTCCGATGCCTCGAAATAGCTCCGGTAGGTATCGTCCGTACGGCAGAAATCATATATTTCCTGAAAAGTCCTTGTTTTCATTTGTTACTCCTTTTTATGTATTGTCTTCTTCCGGCGGGGGAAATTCCCCCGTCCTGTAAAATATCTCTCCGAGACGGTCAGCCTGTTCCGCCAGACCTCTCTTCCGGACAGCCGACACGGCATCGCATGCGGCCTTTTCGTACATGCCCAGCAGTACCGCCTCGGGCAGGCGTTTCGTCCGCCACACCTCCTGTGCGGTGGCGAGCATCTCCACCTCGCAGCCCAGATGGGCGGCTGTGAGGATAATGACGGCATTGCCGATAAAGTTCGGTATGCGTTCTTCCTGTTGTTCTCCTTTCATTGTTCCGTGCCTTTAATCCGTTTCGAACTCGTCTTCATAGACCTCGATCTCCTTCCCGCTCTCGCAGATGCGTACCAGCCAGGTGTATTGGAGCCGTTCCAACAGCTCTATACGGCGATAGCCCTTGTAGGGCACTTTCAGCGTTGCAATGTCTCCCGGTTTCATGTCAGGCGGGTATTTCAAACTGGACATGGAAATGGAATTCGCTTATCAGGCTGCAGATCTGCGGTACTGATTTAGGATCCTCCCCGTAAGGGTAGAAGATGGTCCGGCAACGTGTCAGGCATCGGATACCCTGTTTTCGTAACCGGTACAGCAGGTAGGCCCTGCGTCGTAGTTGTTTCTTGCTCATCGTATAAAGGATTATGTCGTTTTGATTAGAATAGCGGTGTGGTCGTCAAACAGGGGCATCTCTTTACGTTTTCGATGTAATGCCTCCATTGAAAGATGCTCATCTTGTGTTAACAGGGATGAGCATCATTTCAATGGAGGGAGTACTAATTTATTCTGACCCGCCACACCGTGCCGCCTACCGGGCGGATGGAGATGACGGCCTATTTCTTACGCCATGCCGCCATCTTCTTTTTGATGTTGATATTGTTGTCCGCCAGCATTTTTTTCAGGACTGCCAGCAACCGCCAGCCTTCTCCGTTTTTATACTCTTCCGCCTTGGCTGACAGGAACGCCAGTGACTGGTACTTGTCCAGACGCCGACCCCGGTCATTGACAGCTGTGCAACCGTGGAAACGAATCAGGTTCTGCATGGTAAAGAACGCCCCGGCTCCCTTATAGGCATCCATCCATGCCTTGCTTTGAGGAGTGCCCCATGGCAGCCGGATACGACGGTCATTGAACTGTCTGACCGCGTTGTAAAGCTGTGTGGCGTCCAACGCGTGCCTGATGTGGGTTATCGCGATGGAAAGCGGGTAGTACAGTTTGGATTGCAGGTCCTCCACGAAAATATTACGGCCGTGTATACGCTTGTAGGGAACTCCCTTGCATTTTCTTGTTTCCAGGTTGCCCACGTGTTTTTTCAGCGCGTTGACATAGTCGCTCGCGATGGCCAAAACCACATCACGGTTGAACCAGCGGTTTCTCTCGGCAAAACCCGTGATGTCCTTGTGTTCCATCTTCATCTGGGCGTGCAGCTCGTTCAAGAGCATTTTCCACTGGTAATCATAGCCTTTCCGGTGAATCATCTCGGTCACCCCTGCCGGCTCTTTTTCACGGTAATGCGTGTATGACATCATATGGAACATTTGTGCCATGACCCACCGGCGGAAGAGTCGGTTGTTGGGAACGGTACCCTGTGCCATGATGCTGCCGAATATCGGGTCGTTGTCATCCAGGATGGTAAGTTTCCCGTCTTTGTTGGAGGCGATATACTCGCCGCCCTCGGCTCCCTGCATGGCGAACAGGCAGCTCACGTCCACACCGGCACCGCGGAGTGCCTCGATACGCTCCCGCGCCCCTTTGGGAAGTCCGGCGGGAGAATTATGGCCGGCCACCACCGGATAGACGGTGCCCAAATCCGAATTCTTGCCGATAACGGTGCCCGTGGCGGCAAATTCCTTGTCCGCGATGGCGAATTCCGTGCCGCATCCGGGGCACAGGACTTTTGTTTCTTGTTTCTTTCTGCTCATTGTGAATTTGTTAATAGTTGATTACTTCCGGGTTCCACCCATTTTCTGAGTATCACCAGGTCCTTGTCTTTTTCGCTTTGCCAGAACCATTTGCCCATCGTTTCGGGATTCCATGTGAACCCGCCTATAATCCGGCAGAGGATATAGAATTCCAGCTCGAATTGCGCGGTATCCCGGTGTTGCCCGTACAGCATGTCCCCGTCCTCGAGGTCACTTTCGGGCAATGCCATGAAATACCGGCGGGACTTGCTCTGGCTGCGCTCCGATGGTATCGAATGTTTATAGCGGCGGTACAGCTCCTCCACATCCGTGAAAAAATCCCCGCAGCCGTACTCCGGCAACCACGGAGCGCCATCATACCTGCCGTTCCGTATCATGTGTCTCCCGTTTACTTTTAAACTTCTGGACTGGAAATCAATCCGGAAATTTGCGCCGTTCTCTATGGCGGTGACGGTTTCTCGGTAAATATCTTCCATTTTCTCACCTGTTTACAATTAATGGCACTCAAACCCCTAGCGCGTATCTTTATAGTCCTGATAAATACAGTAGGACTTCGGTCCTGAACCAGGTAGTTGCCTGGCTCAGGACCAAGCTTGAATACTGTATCTTGAATTTGGGTCCCTCGTGCATATGCGGTCGCGCTACCTTCTGTTCAGGGGACTCATCCGGACGGCACATCCCTTTAAAAACCTGATACGGGCCGCGAGTACAGCTGGAACCTGTGTCATCTGTCGTGTTAGCAGGAGATGACACAGGCTCCAGCCGTGTGAATTGCGGCTCTGTTGAAATCCCGGCCTTGCCCCCTTTGCCCTGTGCTGTTCTTTTTGCGGTTCCCGGAATGCCGGCACGTTCCTTTACAGGTCCGATGTCTGCTGTGGCGGAAGCCGGAATGGCGCCGTCGTATAACGTTAGGGATACGACGGCGCGAGACGGGCTTATCGGGGACAGCAGGCTGAATCCATTCCCCCGAACCGCACGTTCCCGTGCTGGAAAAGACTGAAAGTTCTCATAATACCGGCACATGGCTTTATGCTTCCGATGTATCCCGCGTATGGGTCTTCTGCGGAGTCCGAAGGCGACGGTCAGCCGCCTTCAGACTCGGAAAGAAGACGTTGGTACGCGGGATGCCCAAACCTATTCCTTGAACTTTCCCGGTGTGCTCCGGTAACGGGTGCGGGACAGACGGCACATGATTTTAATTTCCCGATACATTACAGGCGCAGCCAGAATCGAGATGGGATTAACCGGGTGTTAGACCGGTTAATCTCGATATGGATTCTGGTTATAAGCCTGTAACGTTGAATAGCCTGCCCGTCCACCCGTTCTGCCGTGTGCCCGGCGTAACTTATAGCGATGCCACCAGCGTGTTGTACACCGCCCGGCTGGTCAGAAGGGCGTTACGCATGCAGCCGACAGTCAGGTAACCCGGTATGTCCCGGTCTGTTTTATCGCGGTTGGCCTTCACGTTGCGTCCCCGTCCCCGGACGATGCAGCCATCCGGTTTGGTTCGGACATATCCCAGACCGCCGATCTTGCACCTGCCCGTCTGAATGGCTCTAAAGCAGTCCATCACGAACTTGTTCAGCTCGTTGAGGTCACTCTTCACATTACAGACCGGCAATACCTGTATCGCCCAGCTGAACTCGCCCTTGTACAGGTAACGGTTCACGGCGTCCACGGCTTTTGCCAGTGTCGTGTCCCGGCAGCGGATTGTCCGCCGCTCGATCTCGTGCTGGAAGGTCTTGATGCGTGATGACGAGAGCGAGACCATGCCGCCCTTGATACTGAATCCTAAGAACTTGAACCAGACATCGGCTGCCAGGTATTCCACTTTCTTGGGATTTAGCTTCATGGATTTATCTTCCAGGCGTTTTTGGAGTGTGTCCATCGCTTTTTCATAATCCTTGCCGATAAAAAGCATATCGTCGGAATACCGGACGTAGTAGCCGTTCATTTGTGACAGTTCCCTGTCTAGGTCGTAGAGCAGTACATCCGCCAGCCAGCTAGCCACAGCACAACCCTGTTTCAAGGATTGATACTTGCTTTGCAACCGGTTATCTTCATCGAAATAGAGGTCCGAGTGGTAATATTTCCTAAGTACGTCTATCAGGGCAGACTGGCCGTGTTTGGCCTCCACCTTGTCGAACGCCTCGTCGATGAACCGTATCGGAACACTGTCGAAGTATTTGGAAAGGTCGGACTTCCAGCCCAGACAGCCGCTATTGCCGGTTTCTGTCATCCGGTGGCTGACTTCCGTAACTACCTTGCCGCACCCTATACCGGTCTGGTAGGACTTGCACGAAGAGTGCAGCATCTCCGGCATCAACTCGAAGAGCAGGTCGTTGGCGATACCCAGTACTACGCGGTCCATCGGCTCGTTTACGTACACTGTGCGGAACTCACCGTTGTCCTTGGGTATCTGCGCCGTGTGGGGAGGGGAAATCTCGTACTTTCCCCGGCGCATGGCATAGGCCATCGCCATACGGGTATGCTCGTCGGTCAGCCGAATAAGTTGGTCTTTCCTAATGTCTTTCAGCACGCCTTTCTCAATGGCCTTCGTCCACTGGCCTATGTCGAAGAACATTTGCAATATCTTGTCTTCATTCATAGCACTCAAAACTTTTTTGGGAAAGGATAAAATTCAGTATGTCCATGCCGGATTCTACGTCACATTCCTGCTCGTACTCCTCGCCCGTGTAGTAACTGTAACCCATGATGAAGATTTTCCCGTCTTTCCGGAGCGACGCGTTCGTGATGACCAGTTCCACGGGGTCACGGTCCACAACATGGAGATAGGTCGAGGATTGTTCACCGTTGTCATCAAGGCTGCCGCCACACTCGGAAAGCAGCTCCACGGACAGGGCGTAACATTTTTCATTCAGGGCTTTCTCCGCCACGTGATGGTTGTTCATCTCTTCCGTAAGTGTTCGGATGCGGTCACCGCGTCTCTGCTCGGGAACCGGTTCGAAAGCGGTTTCGAACATCCAGACAGGCATCCATTTATGGAAGACGGCGGGTCCCAAGCGGCATATGTAAACTTCATCGTTCTCTTTCTCCGTCTCCGGGATATCCATTCCCGAGGCTCGTGCTGCCGCTACGCTCATGCGCTCGAAACCGCCGAGGCAGGAAGGTGCCGACTTCAAACGGTAGGGACGGATGTTTCCTACAGGGACACCCATTGACATAAGTAGCATCCCCTTAAAAGTGTCGGTAACGGGAGTGGTTTGCTGTTTGTTCATTCTTTTATTCATTTTCTGGTCTTTGTACATACATTATGATTTCTCACGCATCCTCCGCAAGGGCCACAAGCCGCTCTTCCGGCAGCAGGAACTCCTCGTCCGTGAAGTAATAGCAGATTTTCCGGTCCACGGCCTCCGCCTCGTCCGATATGGGTGCGCCGTCTTTGCCGACCAGCACGTCTTGCAGACCCGTTACAGAGACTAGGGTTTTGTATTCCCCGCCCGTTCCACGGAACAGCGTCAGTTCCCTGACAAAATATTCCCTGTCATTCCATGTGATAATCTCAAACATTTCCTCCACTTCCGGGAACAGCCGGCACAGGACCGGAAACAGTTTGCAGGCATCGCTCCGGAGCATCAGGAAGACACATTCCATCAGGCATAGTCCGGCATCTTTGAGCATGGGCAGCAATACGTCCGTGCCTGCTCCGTTTGCCTCTGCCACTATCAGGGCTTTCCAGTATCCTTCCTGGAATGAGTCCGTCCAAGGGATGAGTTCGGCTGCCCTGACGGAATAGGAAACCGCGATTTCTTCCGGATTGTCCTCGTCCGTGGAAATCAGTCCTATTTTCGTGTCATCTTCGACAGGCTCCTTTACCGGCAGGCAGACTTTCATTTTCCGGAACGTGTCCGTGTCCTCGTCCGCCCAGTTGACAAAGCCGCCGAATCTTATAAAATCATATCTGCTCATTTGTCATTATTGTTTATTGTTATTTACCTTACAATTCTTCCGGTTCTCCAACGTTGATACTCCGGTAGAAACGGTCTCCGTCCGCCCACTTCTTGGCGGTGATAGCCAGCTCGAAAGCTTCCTCTATGGAAAGGCCGTCGGCGGGAAGGGCATCAAGGAGTTCTCCCATGCATACGTCATTCTCGCGATACTCTTTCTGCACCTTTCCGAGTGTCATTCTGCCCTTGTCCGTCTTTTTACGCCACAAAAGTATCTGTTGTATCCAATTTTTCATGCGATTCTTTTATTAAAGGAAATCCTTGGCATAACTGCGGGCTTCATTGAAAGTGTTGAAGCCGATTCCACTCATGCAAGAGATTGCCCAGTATCTTAATTTCCTGCTTTCGGCACGGGCAAGATAGATTTGCCCGATACAAATCCCGTCTTTGAGAATGTCATGCCGCTTGTCTTTTGTAATCCGTACCATGTTCCGACATTCACTTGTCCATTTTCCAAAATCCGTAATCGGACCCGTCACCGAGATGAGCACCGAAATAGTACCCCTCCGGTGAGTAACTATCGAGCGTGTCGAACAGCGATTCCAGCAATCCCGCCGCGTCATCGCTGTTCCACCAGTCTGCTTCTTTGTCCTCCATGGCATGGGCGGGGATGGCATTCATCACCTGCACGTACTCCGGTGTGTCACGGATAACGTCCAAGAACGCCGGAATCAGGTCCTGCGTGCGCATCGTGCCGTGGGAGATACTCTCTCCCGGCAC
Source organism: Bacteroides sp. NSJ-48 (assembly GCF_014287405.1). Classification (NCBI taxonomy): domain Bacteria; kingdom Pseudomonadati; phylum Bacteroidota; class Bacteroidia; order Bacteroidales; family Bacteroidaceae; genus Bacteroides; species Bacteroides sp. NSJ-48. The sequence goes on from NZ_JACOOD010000004.1 coordinate 47,135, forward strand.
GGCATGGAGGCGGTTTTGTGTCCTCTCGTCTATGAACATGGCATTTAGATAAAGGGCAGACGGGTATCTTCCAGCATGGAGGCCAGCATTTGACACATCTCGTATGAAGCACGGTTGCGGTCGTCAATGCAGCGTGAATCACGCCCTGCCATAGCGGTAATGGAAGCCTTTACCGTTCTGAAGAATGTCTGTTCCAGTGTCTTGTGGAAATAAGGAAGAGCCTGGGCGAAACGTTCGGACTTGAATCCCAAATCGTTCATGGCGTATTCCAGCTGTTTGGCCGCCTTGTACTCGCGGCTGTTCTCCAGGCTTTCCGGAATATCACCGAACTGTGCGGTCCGGAGCTGGCGTTCCAGTTCGATGACGGCCACCGAAAGCAACAGCTTGATGGCTTCCGGGTTGCCGATACCGTGTTTCTGCCCGTCAGCGGTATGGAACTCGATCAGGTTTACACTGTTATTCTCTTGTAATTCTTTGTAGCATGCGAGGGTCTTGCTGAGCGCTTTTGCTTTCTCTTTATCCATAATTTTATCTGATTTGATTGTTATTGCACACAAGTACGTCCCCAACGATGAAGTCTTTCGACGCCGGGTGATGAGCACGGAATATCCTGCTCGCTTCAAGATTGAGGGACAGAGGGATAAGTTTGCCTTCCTCGTTGACGACCATTGTCGTGCTCCCGTCCAGTTCCACCAGTTCGATGTAGCCGCCGACAATCGCCTGCATCTCCTCCAGCGTGAAGTCTGAGCCATTGGCTGGCTGCACGGGTTGGCGTGTTCCGTCCGTTTTGATGATTTCTGTCATAGTTGCTTTGAAATTTTAAGATTCATGACTCGCCAGTATATCCAAAATCTGTTGCAAAGGGAATTTTTCAGTATAGAATCGCTCGTCGGTATGTTTGCCGTACGCCCGGTATCTGGCTTCCCCGTTTGCAAATACCGCCAAGATATGGCTGACCAGCACATTGTCCGGCGGAACCAACCTTTCCAGTTCCGTTTCGGTCAGTTCCACGAAGCACCAGTTATTGTCTTCCGGCAAGTCCTCGCTGCCCAGTATCCCGTCCTCGTCCGGCTGGTAAAAACCAACCGATATGTCATAAAAGTTCAAAGACTGGAAACTGATGTCATCCTTGAATGGCTTGACGGCTTCCAGCCTGCCGGACTGTGTCTGTCTCCACTCTTTTGACAGGTACACGATTGCAAAGTCGCAGCAATCCCATGCACTGTCAGTTCCTGCCTTGAGCAGGAGGTATGGGGTAGGTTCATTTGAGATTTTCATCGTATTTCCCTCCTTTTATGCCACGCGTGATACCGTTTCACGGTGCGTAGCTGGTTAATGATATGGCCAAAAAGCTCGCGTGAATAGATGCGGTAATGGAACACAGCCGAATACTCGCATACATTGCCGTGAAAGTCCACGTGGGAGCGGTCATCCGCAAAGTCGAACAAGTCGCCCTGGATTTCCAGCGTGTATTTGTTCTTCCGTAGCCAGTCAAAAAACTCGAAGATGTCCTTCTTTTGGGAGTAGAAAGTGCAGTATTCGTAGCGGTTTCCGCGCAGGTTCCTCAGCAATGCCGCCATCTCGTTCCGTTCCCGGCGGTCGCCAAATTCGGATCCCGTCCGAGTGGCGAGGTTCTTCAGGAAATATATTTTACCTCCATACTCGAAATAGTACGGTATGTAGGTGACCGTCTTTTTGTACCAATTGACATATTTGACAAAGGAAGCCTTCTTGACGATGGCGGGATGCAGGTTTACTTTCTCCATGTGTTCCCGAATCTGGCGGTAGATTTCCGCATTGGAAAGACGTATGGGACGTTCCGCCCGGAAATACCTGCCGTCCGACTCGAAACAGAGCGCGTACAGGTTTCGGTAATACGGTTCCCCGACAAAGAACCAGTCGCTCTGCATGCGGGCCGGAGGCAGGCATTCCAGCAGTTCGTAATAACGTTCCTCCGTAATTTCATGGAAGGGCTTGCAAAGTGCCCGGGTATAACGCTTCACAAGCAGTGTCATGCGTACCGGTGATACAGCGACCAGGTACGGGTTCTTCTCCCTTTCGCGCAGTGCTTCCAGCGTCTCGCCGCCGTAGTCGCTGTGCATGTCATCCGACATCGACGTGAGGCATGTCCCGTCGAAATAACGTGAATCGATGATGTATCTCATGGGCACTGGATTAAATGGTTATTTTCAACACCTGACCGGCGGCATATTCGGCATTGCGGGTGAGCTGGCGCTGCCATGCCTGGTTGCGTGGCGCCCACTTGAAAGCGTTACGCTTCAAGGTTGTACGCATATCGGTATCGGGTATTTTGTCGAAGAGGATTTGCAGGCGGTCTTCTTCGAAGTTGTAGACCACCTTGCCGCCATCGAACGGAATCTCACGATTTTCACGGCTTGCCCGTTCCTGCTGCTTTTCCCGCACCTTGCGGACGAGTTCGGGATACTTGAAGATTGAATGGCGTGCCGTGACGACAGGTTTCTTGACTTTGTCGTTCCACTCTCGCAGACGAGCGACGGCACGGTCGATGATTTCCACGTTGCCATGGTTGACATAGGTGGAGAGTCGCCCGGCGAGGTTGCTGACGAAGAGAGCCCGGCTATAGCCTCGTGCCGTACCCGTATCGATACCGTGAATGGTCGAGGCGGCATCGTCGATAAAGGCTTTGACCTTCTGCCACTCCTCCTCGAGACGCTGTTCTTCGGGCTTGGCCGCTTCGGTAGCCTTGCGAATCGCTTCGAGTGCACGTTCTCGCCATTCCCGGAACGCCGTGACGCTCTTGGCGTGGCTGTTGCAGGCCTTTTCGTTGCGGCCCGTGTTGAAGCGTGCAGGTCCCGTAATCATCGCGCTGGCACAACGGCTGTTGGCGGCGATCATGGCAGAGAAATAGCGTTTGTAGTTTTCCATGTAACGTTCCCGCTGCTGCTCGGGCATCGACTGCAAATCCTCGTGCAGTTCCTTTTCGTGCGAGGCGATGTCTGACTCACCCCGCTCGTCGGGTGAGAAGGAGGTGAGGTTGTAGGAGCTGCACGCCTGCTTGAAATATTCTTCCAGATAGCCCGGGTGCGCCACTTCCACAACTTCCCAGTCCTTGAAGTCCGCCGGGGCGAGGATTTCTTCCTTGCCCGGATTCCCTACAAGATGGGAATAGCTGCAATACCCGTGTCTCTTTCCCCTGAAAAGAAACGCTACCGGTTCGCTTTCCGGGGCATCCACACGCCGCACCATGGTCACACGATGGGCATTTTCCTTTGTCAATAATGTTGTTTCCATACCTTTCTTCTTGATTTCGTTATTTGATTGTTTCCGATTTTTATTGTTGCTTCATCCGGGCGGCATGGTCCATTACAGAGGCGAACCCCACCTCGATACCTATCTGGTATCCGCCCTTGATAGTCGATTCCAGCTCCGCCTCGCTTTCGATCAGGGATTCCGAATCATCGGCATAAAGCCTGTACAGGGAGAATACGTCTGCCTCCCATAGCTTCCGGGCATTTTCCGCCGATACAAGCAGCCACACGAAACCGTCCTCACGGGTTACCTTGACGGCGGCTTCGCTATGGCTCAGAGTCCGCCACTCCTTGATGTCCAGTGCCACCCTCCACACGATATACATCAGCGCATCGTGGCGGCTTTTAATATCAGGGGAATCGCACAGGCGGCTGGCCACATCTTTGAGTGTCCGGAAAGAGTCCGCCATGAACTGCTCCACGACATACGGCTTTTCGGCAATGGCGGAACAGGCATCGTCCGCCCTGCCTGATTCCGGAACGGTCTGAATATCCTCCTCTTCAAGGAAGATTTCACGGTGCAGGTAGTCCAAGTAGTAATATGATTTCATTCCGCTTATTCTTTGGGGGTGAAAGTGATTCTCGTGTGCCCGTCATAACCGAAGGACGGTTTCAGGCCGAAGGCTTCGGCATCACTGCTGATGCAGCAGATGTCCCAAATCTCCAACCCTCCGGCGCAGGTTATGACGGTATTGTTTTCAGATATTTGCGGCGACTTGTCTTTCAATGCAGCCCCGCCGCAGATGCCGCGTAGAATAACACCACGCTGGTGGGTAGTAAGTTCTTTCGTTTCCATAGACCTAATCTTTTGCTTTTACACCGAACATGTTCTCCATTGTACTGGCGAGGGCTTCCTTGAAACCGTCGCTTACGCCCCAGTATTCAAGTAACCCGTTGCCGATGACCTGCATCTGTTTGTCGGTGGGCATATCGCCATCATACCCGTATTCCTTGAGCAGGGCACGGCTGATGATGACACCTTTTATCTCGTTGATTCTATGTTCCTCTCCCATAGCCGTTAATACATCTTTACCCGCAGACCAGATATCTGCTTTCTCGTTATTTCTGTCATTTTCTTTATCCGTTTATAAAAGCATAGGGGCATTCCGCCCCCATAGTTGTTATTAATTCATATTATTTTGCATGATTTTTTCCGGAACACCTATCCGGCATAGATGTACTTGAGCTTGGGCACTCCGTTCTGGAGCACGGTGAAGGCGTTTTCTTCCACCTGCACGTCCTTTGCCTTTGGCCACCATAGCCACGAGAGTTTCCCGTCGGGTTTGAGGAATGCCACGGCATTACCCTGCACTTTCCCGACCTCACGCACGCCGAGGTCTTTTCCGCCCTCGAACAGCCGGACACACCGCCACTTCGAGCCAAGCGTCATTTTCCGTTTCACGTCTGCTAATGTTTTCATACTCATTGCGTTTTTATTATTGCATATAAATTCTGCATTTCCGGTTGCACCGTCTCAGGCTGTCCGCCGAGAGCGGATAACTGCGGTTCAAATGGTCGGGAAACCCTTCTCGGAACATCAGCTCCGCCGTAGCGTACTCCTTGCACCATTTCCGCCGACGTCTCCCACGGGCAGGTCTCGTTTCCGGCATCCGCCTTTTCGGAGATTTCGGCACACGCCATTTCCCACCGACAAACACCGCTTCATATTCCCGTTGTAACACGCCGCTGCAATACGCCGCCACGCTGACAGCGGGCACACTTCCGAGCTGTCCCGTCGCGGCAAGGCTGTCAAGCGTATCGGTGGCAGCCTTGAAACTGGCAAAGCACCCGTAACTGCGGGTGCGCTTTGCGTCAAACACTTCTATCATATTTATTCGTTTTATTATTGGCACATCCGTTCTCCGCTTCCCCGCACAGGATAACAGCGGAAGCACGGCAGGCGGTTCCGCAGAACGCCAGACCGTGCTTAACCGTGTTATATACAAGGTCGGCACAACGCCTCACGGCGCAAGGAAGTCATATCGGAGGGAATTTTAGAAAAGTGCGGGCATTTCAGGGTGCAATCCTGACACAGTGTATATCAATGCCCGAAAAAGCGCGCACGCCCCGCAGTTTCCGCAGCACGTGTGCGCGTCATGTCACTCGCCATCGTCCCCGCTGTCAATTCCTGCGGTGATGTTGCATATCTCCTGCAATGCCGATTCTATCTGCACAAGGTCGTCGATGTCGAACTTCACGGCATCGCAGTCCTTCTCCCACACTTGGCGGGCTATGAAGACGGCATCATGCAGCGACCGCTCGGACTCTTCCAGAGCGGTCTTCAGGTCGTCCACGGTGTACTCCCCGTCCTGCGGCGGAGGTACAGTCCCGGCACCGTTTTTTGCCGGGAAATTCTTTTCGCCTATCACGTTACAGTTGCTTTCGCCCGAAATGAAAAGCGCGTATCCGTGGCATACGTCACAAGAACACGCGCTTACGACGGCAGATACGAAAAGGGCAGGCAGTCCCACACGTTCAGCGGGCTGCCTGCCGTCCTTTTGCCTTTTTCGGGCAGGTTTCAGTTACTCCGTTGCCCTTATGCCGCCTTTTTGCTTTCGTCGGCAACCGTTCCGGCAGGCTGTTCCGCCACCTTTTCAGCCTTGCCGGTCTTGGTCGTTTTCTCGGTTGGCTTTTCGAGGCTGGCGAGGTTCGGGGCGAAATCCATGGCGTTGCGGATAGCCTTTGCAGCGGCATGGATTGTCTTTTGGAAATCACGGTTTGACTTCTCGAGGTCTACTTTGGTCGGCACAAGACCGATACGCGCCCAAACGCTGTCGGTAAGGTCGTACTTCTTGATACGATTTCCCGACTTCTCGCAGATGATGATTTCCGCAGGGGTTGTGGCACGGAATTTCGAGCGTATGCCGTCGGCATCGGCACGCAGTTTCTTTTCCTCCGCAATGGTGTGCCACATAGTTGCGACCATGTTTTTAATCACACGGAAAATCTCGTTGTCCGACTTGTCGGCAGGCTCAAAGTCCGCACCGAAAAAGTGCTGTGCCGTCTGCACGAGTTCACCGTCCTTGTTGGTAGAGTTGTAAACCAACATGATACCTGCAAACGAACCGATGTTTGCATACTGTTCCTTGTTCAATTTAGAAGTTGCCATAATGATAAAATTTTAGAAACACTGCGCAAAATCACGCATTGCGGGCACTCGGGGAGTCGAACCCCGAACTTTGCACCATAGCGCAAAGTGTGGCATTTCCTGCCACGCGCCCAAAAATTTGCCGTGCATTTCACCCTGCACGGCAAAATTTTTCGTAACTTTGTCGCACTTAAAACGTACCCCATAGCAGAGCTATCCAAATGAGCGCATTTTCGGCATATCGTATCTTTGCACGAGTTCTACTCATCGTGTCGTGGCTCTGCGCTGCTTTACTCCAATTTCGGCAAGACGCTTCTCTGGCACGTTCCGGATCTTTTCCAATCCGGCAGCTAACAGTAAGGCGGTGGGCGGCTGGTGATTATGGGCATAACATTGGCAATGCTCTTTTCTCAAGCTCCGTGCGGACTGTTTTTCCGCTACCGTGCATTTTATCTCCGTGCGCACAAGGGCGCAATTATGGCATTATTCTTGCACGTCCTTTTCAGTGGCGGTATTCTCAATACTCCCAGCGACTTGCAAAAGTCTTGACGTATTTCCGGCACTCGGAATAAATACGATTTATCCCGTTCCATAAATTTCCCTACTTTCGTAGGTTGGCAATACTGGTATTATTGCCCCGTGCGAAGCGTGGTTATTTAACGCACTCTTTAAGCGTACCTAAACGCACACGGTGTTGTTTCGGGTGTTACCCTTTGACGGCTCAACAACTCACTTTCGTGTAAACGCCGTTTTTGTTTCTCGCTCTCGGCGGTCTTTGCTTTTCTGTTTTTTAATTCTGTTTTTTACTATCTATTTTTTTATTCGTTTTTCTCCGTACTTGTTTGCCGTTTGTTTGGCTTTCGAGTACATGACTATTATAAAACCGTTTTTCAGAACTGCAAAACTTTTTGAGAAAAAAAATTTGGAACGTTCCAAAAACAGCCTTTTTGCGAATATGGAACGCACGCGCGCGAAGTGAATTTGTAAATAGTTGAATATCAATAAAATAGAAAAAATGATTTTCTTTGAAAAAAATTTTTCCTTTGCAAAAATCAAAAAAGCCCCGTTTCAACGTATGTATAAAATCAAAATCAGTTTTGTCTATTGATTATCAGATTATTAGCTGCTTAAAATGGATAAAATAGGACTGAAAAGATTTTTTTACTTTCAATTTGTAAGCAAAGATAATGTAAAAGACGTTTTTAGGCTTACTTTATACAAAAGTAAACCTAATAAATTATTGATATTCAATGGTGTAATAAAAATAAAAAGATTGGGGAGGGTGTACCCTCGGGTGCGGATTCGGTCTCTGTCCTCGGGCCGTTTTTTCAAGTCCGGTTTTCCAAAACGGCTCAAAATGCGGCTTTCGGATTGAAACTGTAAGCAGGTATCAAAAAATATACAGTAAAGTACTTGTATTTATCATGGTTGCTTAAGGTGCTGGTGTTCACCATGTCCCATATTTTTGAAATATTCTCATTTGTGGATGCCTGTCCTTTCAATTTTCACGGGTGTACAGACTTTCTGCACGATTTCCGGGTTCCGGCTTGAAGCTGTTTTTTAGATACGCTGAAAACGTATCAAAAAATATATAGAGACACGTCGGTATATTGACTGTTCTTAACCGGATTGGACGACGGAAAAGGAGGATGTGTATTCCTGTCATTCAGTATGTTCGGATATGCTTTTCACAATCGGACAATCTTGTAATGTTTTGTTCCTTAATCATATAGAATATACAGAACGAAGCTATCCACATGGATTCCGACTTATTTGTACGGTTTTTGTGACTTTATACAGGAAACCGTGGAAATGCAGAAGAAATGGGGTTCAGTCACCTGCCTTTTTGGTGAATTATACGTATATTTGCCGTATTGTATCCACTTATGTATGAAGTATGGCATTTTGCTGTTACAGGAAATATCTGGATAAAGAATCGAAAGAATGGAATCATATCATAAGAAGAAAATCGGGAGTATTCCGAAAGACAGCACGGGTGGGTCGTCCATTCGCAAGGGAATGGTCGTCTTCAACGGTGGGACATCGGAAACCGGACTTGTGGGAGATGTCACGGGTAATTGCGTGTCGGTTCCGGTAAGGATGACTGCGGGCAGAGAACTCGTTACCGATGACGCGGTCATGTTTCTGAATGATTGCCGGGAAGCGAGCGCAGAGCAAAAGATTGCCCTCCAACGCCTGCTGAACGAAGGCCATCTTGCATGGGACAAGCGCCGGGGTGTATGTTCGGAATCTCTCTATGCTCCCAAAGACGGGCAGTTGGTAAAACTCAGCATCTTGGATGAGCATGTAATACTGGGGGCTTTCAAGGAAATCGACGCAAAAGGACATGTTGTGCTGTATTGCCTGCTGGACGAAGACGGGAGCCTGCGCTATTCCCTGCATGAAACAGTCGGGTACGCGGTGAATCTCCAGATACTGCCTATCGGAACCAGTGGCCGTAGCAGGCTTTCCGATGCCCTACGCCAGAAAGGGCTTGCATGGAACGGACGGCTGAAGGAACTCGAACGGCTGGCAACACGTGTCAGACGCGGTGACAAGTACTATTACCTGAATGACATACTGGAAATCCGTGAATGCAGGGACAACAACAGGCCGGCGGACAGGAAACGGTTGGAATGCGGGAACTATTTCATGGAGTGGAGGGATGCCGAACTGGTACGTGACTGCGTGCGCTCTGTCGTAAGGCTGAACCGCGACAAGGATGCCAGACGGTAAGAGGGTGACGGTATAAGGTATTCGTTCTGTTTCTCTCTCTTGTATCTGGGGAGGAAGTGGTCCTTTAATCCTCATCTTATCCGTTTTCAACACTTTCCGATTCAAAAAAACAGACGGCGTGCCGTCTGTCATGATTTGTTTCTTTTTTGGTATCTTTTTTCTTTGCGTCAAAGAAAAAAGTACATCTTTCTTCTTTCTTCTTGTATAATACTACTTATAGTATTGTTGCTACATTTGTAACACCCCTCCTGTCAGATACACGGTACATTTGTACCACATTGAGGGGAAAGATGTGGCGAATTTCGCGTCTTTCCACCCAAATTCCACTATCGGGAGCATGAATCGCAAGCCGATGTTGCCGCTTCGGAAAATTGCAGTCGCCTTTTGCAGGGCAGCATTGCAAGAACGAAAACGGTCTGATTTTCACGTGCAGGAAAATAACCGCAAAAAGAGATCCGATAAAACATCTATATATAAAAAATATCCCCTATATTTGCATGAAATTTACATATAACTGCGATATAATATGATTATTCAGTTCACAGTCGAAAATTTCCTTTCGTTCAAGGAGCCGGCGACCTTGTCTTTGGCTGCTTCCGCGCTGAAAGAAAAACAGACCCGGTCCGATGAGATTGTTTTTGAGCTTGAAGGTACGAACCTCTCTTTGCTGAAGAGTGCGGTCATCTACGGGGCCAATGCCAGCGGGAAATCGAATCTAGTCAAAGCGCTCGATTTCTTCAAATGGTTTGTCATCAATTCCTCCAAAGGCGTGCAGTCCGGCGAAAGCATACGGGTGGAAAGTTTCCGTCTCAACCGGAGGACGGAACAGGAGCCCAGTTATTTTGAGGCGGTCTTTGCCGACGAAACGGTCCAATACCGCTATGGGTTTGAAGTCGATGAAAAACGTGTACACCGGGAGTGGCTTTATCAAAAGGGCAACAAGCGCAAGGCAAAGGAGGTGGAACTGTTCCTGCGTGACGGCGATGAGTATGAACTGCATCCCAAATTTTCGGTCGGCAAAGAGGTTGTCGCCAAAAAAATGGTGCGCGACAATGCGCTGCTTCTTTCCGTGGCAGCACAGTTCAACGAAAGCGTCTCGGTGGAAATCATGGGATGGCTGGCCAACACCACGATTGTTCTTGGCAGCAGCGACGAGCGGATTTGGGAAATGGCGATAGCCCAGATCGATGATCCGTCCATGAAAAGGCGTATTGTGGAGTTTGCCCGGTTTGCAGACTTCGGAATCGACGACATACGCAAGGTTGACAATACAGTCATCAGTTCACACCAGCAATATGACGAGGAGGGCAACGCCACGAAGACGGTCACTTTCCCGTTCCGCGTAAACGAGTCGGAGGGTACGATCAAATACTTCTCGCTGGCTTATCCTATAATCGACGCGTTGGATCATGGCAAAAGGCTGGTTGTCGACGAGTTCGACTCGAAAATGCACCCTCTGTTGACAAGTCGCATCATCGGGCTGTTCAATTCCAGAGTGACAAATCCCAGGAATGCACAGTTGATTTTCACGACACATGACACCAACCTGCTTAATGCAAGCCTGTTCCGCAGGGATCAGATCTGGTTTACACAGAAAGATTCGTTTGGAGCCTCGGAACTCTATTCGTTGGCGGAATACAAGGTTCGCAACAGTGCACCTTTCGAAAAGGAGTACCTGATGGGGAAATATGGCGGTATCCCTGTCATCGGCCAGTTTGAACGGTTATTTGACCTGAGGGAGGAAGAATATGGCAGCACGGACGAACAAGCGTGATCCACGCGCGGCACGGACACTCAGGCGTATCAGTTTTGTCCGTGAGGTCAAACAATCCTTCCTGATCATCTGCGAGGGGGTAAATACGGAACCGGATTATTTCAATGCATTTCGCCTGACTTCCGCCAATATTAAAGCGGTAGGCCAGGGACTCAATACGGTAGGTCTTGTCCAAAAGGCTTTACGGATGAAAGAAGAAGAGCGGAAGAAAGGACGCGAGTATGACCAGTGCTGGGTGGTATTTGACAAGGATGACTTTCCCGATCGGGATTTCAACCGGGCTATCGGTATGGCGGAAGCCGGTGGCATGAGGGTGGCATACAGCAACCAGGCTTTCGAGTATTGGTTCTTGCTGCACTATAACCTGGTACAAGGCCCGATGCACAGAAATCAATATGAAACAAAGCTATCCGGCTTGTTGGGCTTCTCCTACAACAAGGAAGCCGGTACAGGCGGTCGTGTTTTCAGGGAGCTGGGCGGTAAACAGGCTCAGGCCATCACGAACGCAAAAGCCGTATTGCGCCGAATGGAGGGAATACCGCCGGCACAGGCGGAATCTTCGACAACGGTGCATCTTCTTGTGGAAGAACTGAATAAGTATATTTAGCATATTCTGTCGTTTGCCCGGATAATATTGTACCCGGCTACCACCTCCTTCCGGTTTTATCGGATTTTATGTCGCAAAAACACAAAAACAGACGGCAAATCACAACGATGCCGTCTGTTTTTATTCATTTACGTTCCGTGGACAGATACGCTCAAACTTTTCGGTGTCTCTCTTTCCATTGGCTGACCTCTTCGTCAGAGACGGATGCCACGGTCCTTTTTTCCACATCGAACATCCGATGACAGAATGCCCTGGTAGAAAAAGGATTTCCAAGTTCCGCCAATATCCCTACAAGCCGGTTGTAGGAATCCATGTGCCACAGGTAATCGTACATCCCGCTGACCGGCACCCGTTCAAGCAATCCCATACGCGTTGTCTTTTCCACGCACTTGTCGAAAATCCGCGAACCCATCTCCATGTTCTCCATGTAGTACCGCTTGCTGCGCAAGGTGTCGTAACCTTTTTCACGCAGGCGTGTACGGTCTGCCATGTACAGCATGAAGATGACCTCTTCCGGGGTGAACGCGCCGACCAGCCCGGTGAAGCATTTCATAAACGGTATCACGTGTTGCCTTTTGTCGTCATTCCCTTTCATGTCCGTTTTCGCGTTCGTTCGTCCGTAATGTTTCCGCTTCCCCGTCATCCTTAATCGACGGATTGACATAGAACTGGCATATCCTGCCGTTTATCATCGGTTTATACACGGCGTATCCCAGTTTTTTGGCGTAACGCCCCACGGATACGCGGTTGGCGAACTTGCCGGTATGTTCCGTCAGGTGTTCCGACATCTCCCCGACGGTCATTCTGCTTTTCAGTTTCATATCATTCGCGTTTAAATGTTTTCCTGATAAAGGATAGCCGCGACTAATACGAACTGTTTGCAAATGGTATGAATTAATAAGAGGCGGTTCCATGAAATCGGCAAAGGAGGAATCAACCGGTTATACTGATACTTCATTCATGAAACCGTCCCTCATCTATTTTCCCATTATCCGGACAATCTCCCGTATCGTGTCGAAGTTCCGCTCGTCCAGCCATTCTTTGGCCACGTTCCACGAGAGCGACATTCCGAACTTCAGGTTCTCCATGGTGATGGTATGGTGCGACAACCTGCCTTCAGTGGGCTTGAGCCCTGCCGCATGCAGTTCACACAGTCCGTCCTGAAAGAATGTGCACCCGCCTGCTTCCTGTTTCGCCTGTACCATCGGCACGATATACGGGATTTTTCCTAACAGCAGGCCTACCGCCCACCGAGTGGGTGCAAGACGCTCCCTGTATCCGGCTTTCAGCAACCGGAGGATGTCTTCCGGCGTACCGAGGCACGGTATCCGGCATTGCTGCCTGCACAGACGGCAACGGCACTCTACCGGCCGTCTTCCTGTCTTGCGGATGATCCGCTGTAATGCCGTTTCCATCGCTATGCACCCGGTGGGCAGTATTCAGGGTTCCTCTTGCGCCACAGTTCTATGATACACTCCCGTCCGGCCTGTGTCCATCGTTTGGTGGATCCGAAAGTATATACCTTGCCCCGGCTGTTCTCCCACGTGTAAGGCACATCGCATTGCCAGGCCCGGCAGGAAGGAAAGACCACCCATTGCCGCTTCTCGTACTTGCAGATGCCCTCTTCGGCAAGGAACTGGTGCAACTGTCGCGGCGATATGCCGAGTTCGTCAGCGATGCGCGTGCTCTTGAACCAGTCCCTGTTCTCGATAAACTCCTCGTAGAATACGATTTTCGGCAGGGATTCACTCACCACCTTCCGCAGTTCCAGAATCAGTCTCGTCGCCGATTCCATATCCTGCGGCATGGGACAATCCATACAGGGCAGACCGGGTGCCGCCACCCTGGGGCGTTCGCGTACGATTGTCTTCCCTCGTTTCACGGAGAGTTTGCCGATAGCCTCGCCCAACCATTCCGCCAAAGACAGGTCAGGGGCGATCCATCTGGCCAACGGTATGACAAGCGGTGATTCCAACCAGGTCGCACCGTGCCCCCGCCCCCGTGTGGTGAAGACTTGCGACTCGTATTTCCCGGTATGTCCGTTGCCGGCCATTTCCCTGCGGAGCATATCCGTGGAAGCGATGCGTAGCCATTCAGACGGGATTTTCCCGAAGTGCATCGTGATCTGCGTGGCGTTGACCATCAGCTTGTCGCCGACACGCCGGAACGTGACGGGGAACCCTTCCTCGAAGTGCATGACGATGTCGTCCTGCGGGACGGCGTGCAGCTCCCCGGCTTCCAGTTCCAGAAGCTTGTTGCCCCACACTTCCAATTCATCAAGCAGGTCACGGGGTATAATAGTCTCCTTGCGTACCAGTTGTAAAAGCCGACGCATATCGATGGGACGGAAACCCCACTGTTCCCTGCCGTTTTTCCGGAAACTGATTTTCAATGCCGTCGGGCAAACACGGGCGATGGCGCCGTTTTCAAGCAGTTCGTCCCGCTTGAGTATATCGCATATATCCACGGCGCAGATATGGAGCTGGCCGTTATGGTTCCGGGAAACCCTTATGTTCCAGTCCCGGAACGGAACATTCCTATTTTCCCTCATAGGTATTTCCTCCTTTCTTTTGGTTATCAGACTTACGTTTGTTTTCAAGCAAGGCTCTCTTATGTGCCATCTTGCGCACCGGATAGTACGTGCGTTTCTCGCCGCAAAGGGCGTCATAATCTTTCAGCATCAGTGTGCCGAGGTCGGCCAGCTCGATTTCCACATCCGGATGCAGATGCCTGAAATAGAATCCGCCGCTGCATACATACTTGCCCGTGCAACAGAATGAGATAGCCTGCAAGTTGCCTTTTGTCAATTCCGCCGCGCTGTGCAGCGAGCGCGTGACCGCTACAAGAACCTGTGCCCCGTTGAAGATGAGCACCATCTTGGGTCGTTTAAATGTGCTGCGTCTCATGTTGTTCTAAAATTTGCGTTAATTCCTCCTTTGTAAATCTAAGACCGGCAGCCTGTACCAGCCAAGTGTCTGAAACCGTAAATCCACCGGACAGCAGTTCGTCCACGCGCTCCAGAAGGTAGACACCGAACGCGGGATCGATGTAAACGACAAATAATAGAGCCAGACATTCATCAATTAACAGGTGTCCCGACGCCTCGTCACGGATGATCATCTTTTCCCTGTCTATTCCGTAGGCGTCTGCCAACGCCGTTGCCCAGTGATGGAAAGCGACACGGAAATCACGGACATTATGCCGGCGTGCATCTCCTTTGGCCTGGATGAAGCGTGTCGCGTCGAAATAGACCGGTCCGTCTTCCCGTAACGTTCCGAAAAGCAGATCGGGGAACTCCCTGTACCGGATTATCCGGCAGGGAATCTTTTCTTCTTTCATGTTCTCTTTTTCATTGTTCTTGGATTTGTATCTAACGTGGTGCAAAGATATATCTTTTTAATATGAAATACACTATAAATATATACATAAATTACACTTTTAATAAATTGTTAATCACTGATAATAAGATATTTACAACATAAATAAAACCGAAATATCTATATATTTAAGTTGTATATTTCGGTTTGTAAATCAAGCATTAAGAGTCCCGTTCTCCATATATTCTTTTAGCCGTAAAAACCTCTCTTGAGGATTGTCTCTACTCTTTGAACAAGAAACAAAAAAATTATGGCTACATCGGACAAATCATTTAACGGGGAACTCTTGGAGAGTATTTTTAAGACCTCCAAAAAGACAATTCAGGAGTATGTCCGCGAAATCGAGCGCAACAACCGCTACCGTTCATGCCGTCAGGATACCGGCTCGGGATATATTCTCGATGACCGCGCCCGGCTCATTGACCTGTATGAAGCCTGCCTGCAACAGGACGCTCATATACGTTCCGTTGTCGAGACACTGGAAAGCCAGATTCTCGGCGACCGCTATATGCTTGCCCGTGTAAACGAAAAGGGAAAATACATCAAGGACGTGGCGAACTCCCTGAAGATACAGGGTTCGCAGTTCGACAAGATAATCAAGGGCATAGTGGAATCCAAGCTCTACGGGTACACCCTGCTTGAAATCATGCCGCATACTGACCCCAGAACGGACAAGCTGGCGGAAGTCAACATCATCGAACGGCGTAATGTGTTGCCGGACCAGAAAACGGTACTGAAGCGGCAGGGACTGTGGGAGCCGCATTGGGATTTACATGACCCGGCATATTACCGTTGTTATGTACTGGTAAACTCCGGCGACTTGGGACTTTTTTCCGCCACGACCCCTTTGATACTGGCCAAGAAATTCACGGTGGCCAACTATGTGAACTTTTCCCATACTTACGGACAGCCGATTATCCACGGAAAGACGGTCAGCGAGAGCAACGCCGACCGCAAGAGGCTGGCTAACGAGATAGCCAACGCGGCACAGAACAAGGTGGTGGTTACCGGCATTGAGGACGAGGTCGATATCAAGACATTCACCATGTCCAACTCGGAAAAGATATATACCGGGCTTATCGAGTTTGTGAACAAGGAAGTTGCCAACCTCGTGCTCGGCTCCGAGTCGATGGCCGGAGGGATGCAGTCGTACGTGGGTTCCACGAAAGCACACCAGGACATTTTCCGCGACCGTATCGAAGTCTACCGTCGGTATATCGAAAACGTCATGAACGAGGAGATAATCCCCCGCCTGGTGGCTATCGGGTATATCCCCGGAGGATTGGAGTTCCGGTATTCGAACCGGATAGAGATGAGCAACGAGGACCGCATCAAGCTCTATTCGCTGATCACGGACAAATATGAAGTGGCGGCCGATGAGATCGAGAAAGAGTTCGGTATCAATGTGGGCCGGCAGCTCAATGTTATCCCGGGATTAGGTTTCGGAGCCGAAGGCGGCTCATCCGGTCTCAGCCACAACGACCGGGGCATCATGTCGGACGAGGAGTATTTCCGGCGTTACGGACGCCCCCGGGGGGCGAAGGTCGGAAATTTTCTGCGGGGAGCGGAATAGAAGCCCGTCTTCCGCTCCCGGACAACGCTCCGTTCAGGGCTGTCAGGGCATCTGCAACCACGGAATCCGATACGGAAAAGGAGTATCGTGTCATTTTCGATGCATTCCGCAGGCTGATCCTCTATTGGGAGAACAGCGCGGAACGTCTCGACATTATAGAGGACATCATCACCCTGCGTGCCTCTTTCCTCATAGACCGTGCGCTGACAGGTCTGCGAATCGATATGGACCGGGCATTGGAGATACTGAAAAATCACAACTCCTTTACAACAGAGAGGGAACGGCAGCAGCGTGACATCCTGATTGCAGCTATAGACAACCTGGTGGATTTTGCCGCGGCAGAGGAGTATGCCATGCTCGGGGAACTGCCCGAGACAGCGGATGAACAGGACATGGAAGCATACGAAAAGATATGCCGCAGGTATAACCTCGTCCATGCGGAGGAAGAGAACAACCAGGTATTCTTCGCGGCCTCGATGGCCGCATGGTGGATGGCGGTGGATATGGATACCGTGCTTACCTACATGACACAAGGCGATGAACGGGTACGTGCCTGGCATCTTTCATTGGAAGGGATTTCCTTCCGCAAATCCGAGTTTCCTCCGGAGCTGATACCGCCGATCGAATGGGGATGCCGCTGCTTTCTGGTCGCGGAGGGGTTCGCCGCTGTCCGGGCGGCTTTGCCGGATAAGGGAGACTATCTGGAAAAGGTGGATCCGGTCTTCCGGGAGAGCCTGGCAACCGGCGGGCGTATCTTTTCCGATGCGCACCGCTATTTCTCCGTCCCGCTTCCGGGTTACATGAATGATATTGTGAAACGCATTAAAGGAAAGTTCGCCTATGCCCAAGATAACGCTTGATGAGTTTTGCAGCCACTGGGTAAGCAGGACCAGTACGCGCGTCATGGCCAGCCGGCTGGAGTTCAACGTATTCGACTTCGCAACTGCTGCCGGTGACTATACCAGGCAGCAGTTCGTGTCCTCATTCGCTTCGGGGGGATTCAACGGTAGCAAATGGGCGCCTCGTACCTCCAAATGGGGAAAGAGGTTCACCCATCCTCTCATGAACGATACGGGGACTCTGGCCCGGAGCATACAGTCGGAAGCCGGCCGGACAGACATAGTGGGACGGCGTTCGGACCGTACGCGCATCTTCCGGAAAGGCGCCAGGTATTGCATGTGGACTACGGAAAAGAGCTTTCCAGTCAAGGGCAAGCGGGGACGCAGCAAGGAGCGTTACGGGCATTATGCCGCCATACACAATACCGATCCGAAGTTCGGGCTGTACACGGTAAACCAGTATTCCACGCGCCGTCCCGTACACCGGCAGTTCATCGGATTCTCACCGAAGACGGACGACTATATCGCCGCCCATTTCATAGATATGATTTTTAAAGGATTTCCACACCAGCCGTTATGATAAAAGACAAACACCCAGCACCACAGCCCGCACAACCGTCGGCACCGGCGGAGAGCCTGCCTGAAGAAGTTTCCGCGAACCCTTTCGTGGAGATATACCGGGCCGTTAAGCGGGCTGTCCTGACCCTGCGGGAGAATCCGGACGACCCGTTGTCGCCGCCCCTGTTCAAAACCGTCGCTATCGACAACGGCCAGTTCGCCCGCATTGTCCGTGACGATAACACGGAGTATGAGACTGTGTTCCCTGCCGTGTTCATCCACTTTATCAACGTGAGGTACCTGGTACAGCAACAGCGTATCGGTGAGGGACGCGCCACCATGCGCGTGCGGTTTATCCTGAATACGCTCAACAATGCGGACGAAGACAAGGAATGCGAGGCGTTTCTGGTCTTCCAGCGGCTCAATGTAGCCATACAGGATGCCAAGAACCATGAGCCGGCGCTGAGCGAGCGGTGCAACCTGACCTATTTCGACATGCCGCTTTCAACCAATATGTTGCAGGCGTACTGGATAGACTACGAGGTATGGTTCAGGGAATCTTCCGCGTGGAAATACAGGGACTGGGTAAAAAGGTATGTGGTCATGCCCCCGTTCACCCAACACAGCGATGCGCCGCAACATGACAGCGGCGGACACGGCTTCCATCCGCGTCCGGAACATGACGAAGTATCTGGTTTTTCGGATACCGGATCGGAAAATTGAAATCCATGCAGGAGATTTATCCGCACTGCGTATAAACAGACATGAATCAGCAGATAATACAAGACTCATGATACATTTTCTGTACTTGCTGAATTTAGAATGTTCAGCATGCCGGTCTTGATACAAATAGTTGCAACCGGTCTGTAATTTGAACAATCTATTATACTGTAAAGATAATCGCATTTCCATAAATGGATGGATTCTCATATTTCCACTTCCATAAATAGCAGTGCAAAACCTTTTCTTTTTCCACCGCCTACTCTTGTTCAAATAACCCTTGCATATGGATATGAACACACTTCAATATGTCGTCGGAGAGGCGAAGGCAGGCCAGCCGGCTGTTATCCGTTTCTTCGGTCGCGTGACGGAAGAGACGACCTCACGTTTCAATGACGAGTTCGACTTTTTGGAAAATATCATCCGTCCCTCCTGTATCCGCGTGTTGATCAACTCGGAGGGCGGCAGTGTCCTTTACGGCATGTCCACCTATTCCACCATCGCCAATGCCACGGTGGATACGGAATGTATCATCGAAGGGGTCGCGGCATCGATGGCCTCCATCATCTGGGCGGCGGGCAAGCGTTCTCTCATGCGTGATTATGCCATACTGATGATTCATAACCCGATGTTGCCGGACGATGACGGAGGGGAACCGTCGGACATGGTAACGGCTTTTACCAAACAGATCGAGACGATTTACCGGAAACGGTTCGGCCTGAAAGCGGAGCATGTGCGGGCCATCATGGACGGACAGGCAGGAAAGGACGGGACCTATTTCGACGCACAGGCTGCCGTCAAGGCCGGCATCATACCTGCGGAGCATGTCATCCATACCTCGAAGCAGCTTTGCCGTAAAGTGCATGACGAGATAGAAGGATTGACCGATACGGCCGCCATCCAGGAACTGATGAGCCGTGTCAGCGCGGGAAATAAACCTTTCAAAGGCATTGAACCTACTCTTACAGAAACGGAAAACGATATGGCAAACGAAAACAAGACACAAGGCTTTGAGTACGGGGCGATTGCAGCCTCGCTGGGCATGAAGGACGGTGAGGTCAAGGACGTGATGGCACGTATCTCTGAACTGGCCGCGATGGAACCCAAATACAGAGAAATACAGAAATCACTGAGCGACGCGCAGACCGTCATCGCCGGAAAAGACGCCTCCATCCGGAACTTGCAGACAGACCTGGCCGCAGCGACGGCACGCCTTTCCGCCTACGAGCAGAAAGAGAAGGACGAGCAGGCTTCCCGTATCGAGACATTGGTGGAGAATGCCATTGCAGAAGGCAAGATTGACCGTGAGGCGAAAACGCAGTGGGTGGAGATGGCCGGTTCCAACTTCGAGTTGGCGGAAAGCACGCTGGCTTCCATTCCCGCGCGGGAGAAAATCTCGAAGGAAATCGCCGATGACCCTGCCAACATCCAGGCCACGGCGGAAGCGACAAAGACCGCCGAACAGCTGATGGCCGAGAAGGTGGCGGAAGTGGTCGGTGCGGATTTCAAGTTCCGAAAGCTCTGACAGACTATCCGCGGGCGTCCGCCCGATTTTAACTGACATGCCGGAGACCGCAGTGTCTCGCGCGGAAACAGCAGGTATCCGCCAGTCGGCCGAGTTTCATTCTTCAACGGAAAACTTAAAACGACAATGGCTGATACAGTAAACTTTCTTCAAAACGGGTATAGCGGCGAAGTACTTGAGGACTTGCTGACCTATACCGTGCAGGGCAATGATACAGTCCGCGAGGGACTGATTCATATCAAGACGGGCATCCAGCACCGCTATACGCTTCCTGCCATCAAGCTGGGCAACATTATCCAGGACAACGTGCCGACCCCACAACCCATCCACGGAGCCAAGGGCGATGACGGCACGAACGAGTACCAGTTCACCGAACGCCATCTTGAGCCGTCCGATTTTATGGTCTATCTCGAGTTTAACCCGAGGGACTACGAGAAGTACTGGCGTTTCGCGCAGCCGGAAGGCAATCTCGTGTTCCGCGAGCTCGACCCGAAAATCCAGGCGACGATGCTCCGTCTCCTTATGGACAAGAAAAACGAGTATATCGGAAACGCCATCTGGACTTCCGCCCGCGGAGGAGAGACGGTGGCCAAGATTACCGCACCGGAAGGCTGCACGAAAATCGGAGCCAACAAGGAGAAATATTTTGACGGGGTCATCAAACGGATCCTCGACAATGTGAACTCCTCCGATGCCGAGGTGGTTGCCGGAGGGCAGTGCATCATTTCGGGAACGACCGAGCTGACGGACGGGGCCGCGGTGGAGGCGGCGCTCTATGCGATGTGGAGGAAATGTCCGAAGCAGATCCGAAAGAAGACATCTCTGACCTTTGTGGTCGGATGGGACGCCTGGGACGCGTATGACCAATATATCTCGGACAAGCAGGTCAAGTATTCCGAGAATACCGAGGTCAACCGCTATCGCTTCAAGGGCAAGCGCATCGTCCCGGTCGTGGGAATCCCCGAACACACGATGGTGCTCGGCGAGTTCTCCACCGGCATGGACTCCAACCTGTGGATGGGGGTGGATTACGCGAACGACACGGACATCCTGAAAATCGACCGTCTGCAGGCCAACTCCGAGCTGTTCTTTTTCCAGATGCGCATGAAAATGGACGTGAACATCGTCCGCCCGGCGGAGATCGTGGTCCATACCGCCTACAAGAAGAGCGAATAACACACCTTTCTTCATTCTCAATATCCACCCGGGGAGCGGAGGCAAGGCCCCGTTCCCCATTTTCATTCTACTGTTATGGCAAAGAAAATCAACACGGAGGAAACTCCGCAGACAGACAACAATAATATTCCTGCACCGGAGGCTCAGGCGGTGCCCGTTCCGGAAACGGCATCGGAAAACCTCGGGACAGGCGGCGAGACTGAAGACAGGCTGCCGGCCAAGACCGCGGGGAAAGGGAATGCAGGGTCGGAGGAGACGACAGAGCCTCACATCCTGTCCCTGTTGAAAAAGTTCCCGGCATATCCGTCGCTGTACATCGACACGCACGGAGGAACCTATGCGCCGGACACGGCGGCCGCCATCAGGGGCAAGGCCGTACTCTACAGGAATCCTTTCTACAACGAACTTAAAAAGAAATCATAATGGCACTCGGTAATGTATTTATCAAGGATGTGGACGGCAATATTCCTTACGATACCGGCTCGTCGGGCGAGAAGGTGACGGGACTGCTGTTCGACGTGTCCCTCCAGCCGACGCTTTTCACGGAGGGGTATGGTAAAACCAATGAGACCAGGCTCAAGCCTGGCGATGTCTGCTACATCACCTCGTTCAAGTCCGCCGTGAACGACTTCGGTATCATCGAACGTGTGGAGGCAACCGACGAGGAGGAGATGAATGTCAATTTCCTGCACGGCATCCCGGCATACCATATCCGTGAATTTTTCCGCATGTCCGGCAATCCGGGCGGTTCAGGAAAACTCTACGTGATGCTCGCGGACTGTTCGGCGAACTGGGATGCGCTGGAAATCATGCAGCGTGCTGCCGGGGGTATGATCAACCAGATAGGCATATGGACGGAACAGCCGCTGTGGAAAGCGAACGGCGCATCGGAACAATACAACCTCAATCTGGTAAAGGGGCTCAACGACGTGGCCGTGGGGCTTGCGGAGCAGAACCAGCCGCTCTCGCTCATCCTTTCCGCCAATCCTTCCAATACGGGGGCGGATACGACTGAGGGGCGTCAGATTGACCTGAATAAAATACCTTCATGCATCTGTGAATCAAGCCGTATCAGCTGTATATTCGGCCAGGCGCATCACGAAAAGATCTCCACGATGCAGATGTGCAACAGGAACCATACGCCCGTGGGATTTTTGGGAGCGGTTATGGGAGCCATAGCAAAGGCCAACGTGCACGAATCCATCGCATGGGTCAAGCAGTTCAATCTCTTCGCGGACGATTTCCAGGAAATAGAGTTGGGGTTCGGGGACATCAACCTCGACGAGGCAGAGGAGAACTTCCTCAGCCTGAACCGGTACGAGTCACTCTCCCCGTCACTGCTGGACGAACTCGACGATAAGGGGTATATTTTTCCCATCAAGTATGCCGGCCGCGAGAACGGGATCTACATCTCGAAAGACCAGACATGCTCACATGGGGATTTCCGTACCATTGCCCGGAACCGCACCATCAACAAGAGCCGCCGTGCCGTGCGTGCAGCCCTGCTGCCGTATGTGAACTCACCGCTGATGGTCAATCCTTCAACCGGGTTCCTCGCCCCGTCGAAGATTACAGCTTTCAAGACACTCATCGGGGATATACTGGCCAAGATGCAGGCGGCGCAGGAAATTTCAGGATACGCCGTCACTATCGACCCGAACCAGAACGTGTTGGTGGACGACACGCTGCGCATCTCCTATGTCCTTGTCCCGGTGGGCGTGGCCGTGAAGATTTATGTAGAGGAAGGACTGTCATTAACCGCAAATAAGACATAGCATATGGCAATAATCAACAATGTAGCATACTCGTGGTCGATGATAACCCTGTCATCGACCGCCCTGGGAATCGATGAAGGTTCCACGACCCTTGAAGGCGTGTCGGCCATCAAATGGTCGAAGAAGCGCAAGGTCGAAAGTAACTACGGCATGGGAGGACGGCCGGTGTCGAGGGGGTTCGGGAACATTACCTATACGGCGAGCATCACGATGGACTATGCCACGCAACAGCTGTTGCGTTCGGTGTACGGCTCGCTGCTCGAAATCGGCGAGTTCGACCTGATTATCAGCTTTGCCAACCCGATGGCCGGCGAGGACTGGACAACGACGACCGTAACGCTCAAAGGTTGCATCTTCACGGAGGATTGTCTCGAGTCACAGCAGGATGATACCAATATCACCCATGAATTCGATCTCAACCCGTTCGATATCCAAATCGGCTCGGGTGATACAATCTAAGCTGTCATGGATGTAACTTTCGAGGGGAAATCTTCTACCGGAAAGAACGAATGGCTCACGCCTCCCTGCCTGCTTCGGAGGCTGGGGCCGTTCGATTTGGATCCGTGTTCGCCCGTAAACCGCCCATGGGATACGGCGCGACATCACTATACCATTGAGGATGACGGCCTGCAACAACCCTGGTTCGGACGTGTGTTCTGCAATCCTCCCTATGACACTGCACTGATTGTCCGGTTTATCCGCAGGTGTGTCGAACACAGGAATGCCGTCGCGCTCACTTTTGCCCGCACGGACACGCGCCTGTTCCACGAACTGATATTCCCAAACGCCGATTCAATACTCTTTATCAAGGGACGGCTCAGTTTTTACCATGTTACGGGGGAACAGGGTGGTACGGCCGGAGCGCCGTCATGCCTGATCGCCTTCAACAAAGAAAATACCGCGGTTCTGGAAACATGCGGTATCGACGGGAAGTTGGTGAAGCCACGACTTCAATAGTCAACCATAAATTTGTTACATAATAACCCGTCTGTTTGCCGGATATTGACCTTGGCTGACAGACGGGATTTATGTATGGCAGACTTAAATCGAAATATGCGCTTCCTTATCGAATGACGTATGCTCGTTACTGAACACATAGCCCAACTGGTTGCATATGCACCGGGTGTTTCCGATGACCTTATTGATATTGCGGTGCGAGTGGCCATATATCCAGTATTCAATCGGACTGTCTGCAATGAAACCGCCAAGCTCCACGGTAAATGCCCCATTGAGCGGACTGCCCTTGAACTCCGGCGCCATCAGTTCGAATGACGGTACATGATGAGTGGCGACAATGAGATGTCTGGCAGTACTTTGTTTTACGCTCTGTTCCAGAAAACGGAAACAGCGCGAATGTTCGTCATTGAACCTTGTCCAGTCCAGCGGTTCGCTGCCGTAACGCATCCTGCGGAAATCTGTGATGGCTGCCTCAGTTTCATAGGCATCCTGCAACAGGATATGTGACCACAGTGTGGTAGCGATCAATTCTATATCGTTACCCAATGGGATAACGGCATTATAGTGGCAGGTGATGTTTTCCCTGATTTTGAGCGACCAGCCGTTATACAGCTTGTCTATGTCGAACATCTTGTAAAACTCGTGGTTTCCGGGAACCACGATGACCCGGCTGTAATTTCCGGAAGCCCAGTCCCAGAACGGATGTCTGGAGTAGTTCTCATCTCCGATATATCCTATATCTCCGGCAAGGACAAGCACTTCTCCGGCAACAGCCAGCGGGTTGTGCTTCAAAAAACTGCTGTTCTCCCGAAACTCGAGATGCAGGTCGGATGCGTATTGGATTCTCATTGTTGTGTTATGAAATTGGCTTCAAGTTGTTCCAATAACTGTTCTCCGGAAATGCTTTTAAGTCCTGCCGATTTGAAAAAATCAGAGTTTGGCACTTCTTCTTTGACAGCCAGGCAAAACCTGTCAACATCTTGTTTAAGCGAATCAGGAACTTCGTAGGTGTCGGCAGGAGCAAGCATGGCAACCAGCCGGAATACATCTTTCTTGTGCTTGACGATATGTTTGCTGTCCACTTGTTCTCCATTGCTTTTCCGCTCGGTCATTTCTAAATAGGCCCTGCATTTCAGACAGATAAGACTTTCAATGTTCGCAATATGTACGCCCTCCTCCAACGTGCTGTGTTCAATGGTATAATTATAATAGTCATCATCCATCAAAATGGCTGACAGACTTGACAGGTCATCATCAACCGGAATGGGGGTAATGTGGGCATCGTCCGGGAATTTGACAACCCCGATATTTCGTGAAAAGAGTTCTATCTGATACGGGAAATCCGGATTTCCCGGTTCCTTGAACCTGTAATATTCATGCCTGCATTCCCCGTTCCCGGTTCCCTTATTCCTTTGTCTGTACCCTGCGGTTTTTACAAACTCCCAGAATTTTGCAGCAAAATCCGAAGACAGCGCCTCCACAATCAGTATAATGTCTATGTCCTTGGTCGCCCTTGGAGTTTGTGCATATATTTCTTCATACATTTCACAGGCAGTACCACCTATGATGACATAGTTTCCTTCATATCCGGTGAAAAACTCCCTGAATTTATCAATTCCTCTTACCATATCATATTATTTATCATAGTTTCCAATTCTATTTGAATGCGTTCATCATCCATATCCTTCATGGCCAGAAATAAAGACAATTTGTCTACAATGCCGTTTTTTGAGAAAAAACATGGATTGTAACGCCATATCTCTATGCGGGTCTCGCCATATTCCTTGTCTGTCCGGATTTGCAACCGTCGAGCTTCTTCTTTTGCAATGGCATAAGTGTCATTTTTTTCCTTGTTCAGCATTGAATATTCCGACAAGGCATTTACTCCACTAATACAAAATACTTCATCAGGCAGACTATCGGTATATACAATCCGCTCGATGGGGTTTGCCAGGAACGGCAACATCCTGTCCCATAATTCACGCTTTTTGAACTGAAATATCATACTCTTTGTCTTGCCGCCGGATAAAGCGATAACTTCTTTATCTTTCAGCCATCTGACCGCCCGGTTTACATTGGCATACGACACGTTGAAAAGATCTGCAATATCATAAGTTCCTTTCCCTTCGAGAGACTTTACTTCAAGATGATAAAGGATTATGCATTGGGCAATTGCAGGAATCTGCGTTTCTTCACCTCCCCCGATATTATTTTTATGCGGTTTCAAATCTATCAACAAATCCGGTATGAACATTTGCTTTTGCGGTATGATGAAATTTACACGATGTCTGACAAGACGCCGTACATTATAGGCCGCCACTGTACGCAATACAAATATTACCGGGCATTGGGCTTTTCGCTCAACCAGTTCTTTTTGTTTCCGCATCTGCCCCGGAGTATATGCAGAACTGTCTGCACTATACAGAAGAACTACGTCATGCCCCAACAAGTTAGCCGTACAAAATGTATAACCGGCAGTAATATTGGCTGGGAATGTATGCAAGACATCCTTTTCGACCGGCCTGATGTCCGCCCTCAAATCAAGCAATTCAGCGATGTACCGGCTTGTCACATCTATAAAATCATCTATTTTGCACATAATCATTTATGTTTGAGAATATGCAAAATTAACGATTATATACTATATATCAAAGAAATATATGAAATATATTCAGCGAAATTTCCTTTAAAGACTGATCTGGGAATATCAGGAGCAAAGAAGTTTTTTGTATAACATATGGATTACAAGTGAATAAGAACCGTGTCTTCAACCTTTCCACGATTCTTTGTCCTACTCTTTCGGTGAATCAAAACAAATTCGATATGGACGAAAAAATGCTTTCATTGGAACAGGAGATCAAGATCAAGGAAAAAGCCCTCAAACTGAAAGAGGAGAAGAAACTCCGCAAGATTTGTCCGATGGTCGTTTTCGGAGACACCGCAAACGGCGAGAAAGAGATTTATGTGGCCTACATGTCCGAACCGAGCTTTCCGCAGTTCAGCAAATTCATGGCCGCTTCCAAAAAGGACGAGGTAATCGCCATGCGCACGTTGGCCCGCGACTGCTTCGTGGACGGAGATAAGGAACTCGTGGACGACGAGTCGCTCTTCCTGTTCGGTCTGATGGGACAGCTTTCCGAGCTGATCACCACCCGCCAGAGTGTCCTGGTAAACTTATAAGCCGGTGGGTAGTGACCGACGAGCAGCGCATCCGCCAGCGGATGATCTATGTCCGCCACTACTTTCCCGGCGTCAACCTCGACACGATTTCCGACGAGGAGTTCGCGATGCTTTCCGAAGAGGCGTTGTGGCTGCACGAGCAGATGCTCATCAGCCGTATGCCCGTTCCGATGTCATTGCCGGAGAGGACTCCTTGACCTGCCGCCGTAAGCTTCCGGTTTGCGGCGGCCTTCGTTTCATAATCTCCGCCCTTGCGGAAAGACTATTCTTTTAACGCAGTACCCATTACCATGGCTCAGGAACAGAACTATCAGGTCAACTACTCCATCAACGTGGATGCCTCTCAGGGCACCAAGCAGGTTATCGCCTTCGGTGAGGCGGTAGGCAAGCTGGTACAGGCGAAAGCGTCCCTGACTCCGGCCGTCACGAACATCAAGAATATGATGGACGAGATAGACCGCGTGTTCCGCACCAAGAACGGCAAGAAACGTAATTTCGATTACCGCCTGACCATCGATACGAAAAAAAGCGAAGAGAAGCTGGAACGTATCAAGGGGTTACTCACGGATATTTCCACGCTTTCCAAAGGCATCAGCCTGACCATCAATGCCGGTCAGGCTTTGGACAGCAAGAAAATCAAGGCCAACGCCAAAAGCCTTTACGAGAAAAAGGCTGCCGAGATACGCAAAGCGGAGATCGAAAAGAATGCCGCCTCGTCCGTTGGCACGATGGCAGACGCGCAGAAACGCATTACCAAAGCCATCGGGAAAATCAACTCCGCCCTGGTTTCCATGGAACGTGACCGGGAACTGCAAATCAAGACCGGGACGGCGGAAAACAGGTTGCAGCAGATACTTTCCCTATTGGGTCGTATCAAAAGTGCTTCTGTCATTTCTTTCAACATGCAGGGAGGCATACCATCCGAAGGACTCACACCTTCCGTTCCGGTGCCATATGCTCCGCAGGCCTTCGTAATGCCCGAAAAGGCCCGGCAAAAACTGATGGAACGGCTTTATGCAGGACAGCAGCTGCATCGCCAGAAACTGGTCCACGCGGAGGAGCTCTTTACCGCAGACCAGCGCCGTAAGGCGGCTCTGGCAGAAACCGCCGCGGCGGAAAAGCGGCGTGCCGATGAAGCGCGGGCTAAAGAACGGGAGTGCAAGAATGCCGCCCGTGCTGCGGAGAAAATACGCCGGCAGGCAGAACAGGCACGCCGTAAGGCAGAAACGGAACGTATAAAGGCCGAGCAGGCTGCAAGACGGCAGGAACAGCGCAATGCGATGCAGTCCGTCAGGCTCATGCAGCGGGAACATACTGCAGCCGGTACGCTCTACCGCAGTAAACGCCGTGCCGCCATCAACCGTATCCAGTATTCGAAAGCGCCGTCACTCAGGAACCTCCCGTTCGCTTCGATGCTCAATGCCTATATGGGTTACAGCCTGATCCGTTCGGAACTGACGAAGGCCATCGACTATTCCAACATCATGGAATCGGCACATTCCATCCTCCGTGTGGCGGACAGCGACCTCAAGACATTCGAGACCCGTTTTGACAGTATGGCCCGTCATGTCCGTAAAATCGGCATCGACACGAAATACACAGCCGTGGAGATTGCCGGTGCCGTCAAATACCTGTCGATGGCGGGCATGAATATCGAGACAATCAACAAGTCCATCCGCCCGATCACGAACCTGGCACTTATCGGTGACAACGACGTGTCGTATATCGCCGACCTGGCCACGAACATCATGGCCGGTTATGATATCCATAACGACAGCATGGACAGCGTGGCGGACATTATCTCCTCCACCATTTCCCGCTCGAATGTGAATATCGTGGAGATGGCGGAGTCATACAAGATGGCTGCCGGTTACCTGCGTATGGCGGGCGTGGACTTCACGGAAAGCAGTGCCGCCATCGGTCTTTTGGGCAATATGGGTCTGAAGGGAACGCTGGCGGGAACCTCGTTGCGTGCTCTTTCCACACGTTTTGCCAAACCTACCAAGGAGGCACAGGAAGTTCTGGACCGCCTGGGCATCCGGTTCACGGAAATGCGCGACATCGAGGGGGTGCAGGTCGAGAAACTCCGTCCTATAGCGGACATTTTCGAGGAATTGAACAAGAAGGGCGCGTCGATGGCGGATGTCCAGGCAATCTTCGGGAAAATTGGCGGTAACGCGGCGATGATGTTCCTGAAGAACTACGACAAACTACGAGAACTGACTTCATATAACCGGGGGTCCCAGGGCGTTTCCTCAGAACTGGCATTGGTAAAGCAGAATACGACCAAGGGATTGTGGGCGCAGGTGACCTCCCAGCTGACCGAAGGGTTCATGCAGGCATACGAGGTGTTGGAACCCTCTATCCGCACTGTGCTCCGCACTTTTCTGGCAAAGTTCAAGGCTCCGGAATTTACCCGTGGCCTGGTGTCCATCGGGAATGCCTTGTTGGACATCTTCACCGTGATCGGCAATATCGGCGCATGGGTGACCCGCAATTTCCATTGGATAGAACCGCTTGTCTTTACAGGCGTTGTTGCGACCCGGCTGTTCAAGGTGGCGGGAGCCCTGACGAATATCGGCATCGCCATGGGGTTTATCGGCAAACAGTCTGCGGCCACGACATCAATCAGTGCCGTGCAGGGGCTGCTGGGGGCGGGTGGTATCGGTAAGGTTTCGTTTGCCCAGAAGCGGGCCATCGTGTCGGCCATGCAGTCCGCAGGCGTGGCGGGACGGGGAGCGATGAACCGCGCCTTGATGGCCGGGGGCGGTGTCATCGGAGCCAAAGGAGTCCTGCAGTCGCTGTTTGCCACACAGGTGGCTACCGGCAGCGGACTGACCGGTGCTGCCGCCTCGTTGAGTGCCATCAGTACAGGCGCGGTTGCCGCCACGGCAGGTATAGCCGCATTGGTCGGGACTTTGGGATGGGTGGCTTACAAGACCTGGAAGATAAAGGAGGCGAAGGATGCCGTACTGGAAGAGATCGAATCGAACCGCAAGTACCGTTATCCGTCCATAGAGGCACTTTACTCCTCCCTGAGCGAGACCTATAACATGGCTGTCAAGACAAAGCGTGCCGTGGACGAGGTCGTTGCCGGCAAAAGTATCGAAGAGGCTTCGGGACATAAAATCGGAGCCTTCACATCCAACTGGTGGGCCGGGTTCTTGGGGGAATTTGCCATCGCTTCATCTGAGGGGATGGTATCGCGAGACCATGTGTATAACATGGACAAAGCCCGTCAGGATGACATAAGGGATGCGCTTGTCACCCTTGCCAAACGCGACAGCCAGACACGTATCGATGCCGCGTACGCCGAGTTCGGGAAGATGGGTACGGTATTGGAAGTGGACGCTTTCCTCAAGACGGTAAAGGAGCGTTTCGGGCAACAGGAGAAGGATCTCGACAAGTCTTTGTGGCGTATGCAGGATGGCAAGGCCGTCTATGTGAATGATATCGGGGACAGGTCGGAAGCGGTTGCCGCCCGCACATACGACTATGCCCGGTACATGAACACGCAGACCGTTCCGGAGATTGTGCGTGCCGCCACCGCTTATCGGAATGCCATATCGAGTGCCGCCAATGCGCATGAGCTGATGCGTAAGGGAGGGTTCGACTTTGACCAGTTCAGGGCCTGG
Source organism: Bacteroides sp. NSJ-48 (assembly GCF_014287405.1). Classification (NCBI taxonomy): domain Bacteria; kingdom Pseudomonadati; phylum Bacteroidota; class Bacteroidia; order Bacteroidales; family Bacteroidaceae; genus Bacteroides; species Bacteroides sp. NSJ-48. The sequence goes on from NZ_JACOOD010000004.1 coordinate 77,945, forward strand.
GGATTCGAGCAGGACGAAAACGGGCTATGGAAACAGCGGGCACTGGGGCAGAACGCCACCGATGCGCAGCGTATAGACAACATCGCGCATCGCAAGCTGGCACATACGACACTCGTGAAGTTCTTTTCATCGCTCCGGCAGACTTTCGGAGGTTCGGCGGAGGCAGCCGAGAACATCCTCCGCGTGGCGGGCTTCACTCCCGACCAGTACGGCAACGAACCGGATTCCAACGATACACGTCCGTTTGCTGTCAACCCGATTACCAACACGCATCTGGATGACGGAGGGGCCGGCGGCAACTATTCCGGCACGGGGCGGTTGTCCTCGGCGGCACCTAAACAGGTCATCGTGAACATAGAGAGCCTGCTCAGTGTCAGGACCATCGACCTGATGAAGTCGAAGGAGGGGCAGACGGAAGAGATACAGAACCTGAAAGAACAACTGGCACAGGCGCTCATCGATGTCGTGCATGACTTCGATGCCTCCTGGAACGCATAAAATGAAAGGATTATGGGAAGACTGATACAAATCGCGGCCTCGACTTTGTTGAGCGGAGGCATACTCAACCACGGTTCGCTTGGCGGATACATCAGCAACGCCACGCGTCTGGCGTTGGGCATGGGGCTTGCCGAATTGCAGGACGGGCAGGTACATTACTTCTCCAGGCACCATGACCTGCTCAAACGGGCAGCCATACAGGTTGCCTCGCAGACGGCTTACGGGTTGCTACGTTCCTATCCCCGATACCTCAAATACTGGGAACAGCAGGTGCGGGACAAATATCTTCAGACACAGTCGCAGTCCAGCCTTGCGAACAAGACCGGACAGTACTACCAGCTCATCAGGGAACAGCAGGCGGTGGCGCAGAAGAAAAACCATATCGATTCCATCGTCGGCCGGACAGTGGCGGATTTTCTGGAACTGTCCATATCAGAGGAGGGGAAGTATTATGACAACAGCGAGTGCAAGGTTTTGCCGAACAGCCGGTATGGACTGGTGACATTCGTGGACCTGGGACCGCAGGTACAGGTCAGCAGCCGGAACAATATCCTGCTGACCCGGGTACAGGGGCGGGACTATACCCGCAAGGAATATATATCCGGGGGTGACCTCGAGATTACCATCAACGGCAAGATCACCTCCAAATACCCGGACGTGTATCCCGAGGCGGAAGTGTCCAAGTTTATCAGGCTGGTACAATACAAGGGTGTCATCGATTGCGACAACACGGTATTGCGCCAGTTCAACATTTCACGGTTGATTATACAGGGCTATACCTTACAGCCTACGGATTGCCGGAACGTGCAGCCGTATTCGCTGAACTGTGTCGCCGTGGAGCCATCGGAAGCCGTGGAACTGAAACTGGCGGAACAGGAAAAGGTGGACACGGCCATCAAGCACACGAACAAGTGGATCAAGTATGTTAAATTCGGTACGGAGGTCATCGACCCCGCCTCGTTGCTTAAACTGACACGTTTATGGGTATAGCTGCAATGGATATCCTCTGCTGTCGCATCACCATCGGGGATGCCGACCCATCCAATCCGATGAGGATACAGAACGGCGTGGAGATTACGGAAGTCCAGTCGCTCGAAATCAACGAGAGTTACAAGAAGCTGATCGGAACGGCCAAAGTGATATTCCCGAAAGGGTCGGTATGCCGCTCCACGATTATCGGGAACGTGACATTGGAGGGCAAGGACGTGTCGAGGATAACGACGGAGGTGATGCAGGACGGTGTCATCATCGAGAAACGCAGCGCGCAGCGTCTGGTTGACGAGACGACATTCAAGGTCGGACAGCGCATCAATATCAAGCTGGGCTACAACGGCGTGCTGAAAAATATGTTCGACGGATACATTACCGGATACAATTCGGACAGCACGCTGGAAATCCAGTGTGAGAATATGGCCTACAAACTCAAACTGAAACAGGCACCTCATTTCGAGACCCCGGCGAAAGGGACGACGGTGAACGAGGTGCTGGAAGGCAAGTATAATATCCTGAAAGATACCGGCTTCAGGATACACTCGGATACGAAGCGGTTTGAGATACATATCGGCAAGGTAAAGGTCACGGACAACTTCACGGTAGCGGATATCCTTTCCGAATGGTCGAAGTACAAGGTCTACTGTTTTTTAAAATACGATGCCGATGATGACGGGGCCATACCGTCCATTGCCGTCGGGCGTCCTTATTCGTCCAGCAAGGCTCAGCCGGTATTCCCGGAGGATGAATCGACAGGACCGTACAGGATATACTTCAACGAGCATGTGGCGCAGAGCAACCTGAAAGTGGTCAAGACCGATCCGAAGTTTTTGGCGGTGACGGGCAAGGCACTCGGGACGGATGAAAAATTCTTTGAGGTGACAGTACGCATGAATCCTGAATACGACCCGGCGACGCCGGGCAGCAAGGAGTTTCAGACGGTCAATGCCACGCAGATTTCAAAAAAGACGCACAAAGTAACGGGCAACACGACGGCATCAGGAGCGAAGACCAGGACCAAGGTGGATTTATCCACATATACCATCGTACCATATATGTCACCTCATGTCGGAATCAATTCCGACCGGCTTGTAGAAGAGACGACGGAATACTTTCGGAATTACAATCTGAACGGAATCACCGGCAATGTGACAGTATTCGGGGATTTCGGACTGTCTCCTGCCGTACAGGTGGAACTGATCGACTACCGTAATCCTTCCAAGAACGGCGTATACCTCGTGGAAGAGGTAACGACTACTTTCGGGGTGGGTGGATACAGGCAACAACTGAGTATTCCGTATAAAATTAGGAAATAAGATTTACCGTTATTCAACAGGAGGAATTTCTATCAATGGTTCTTCGTTTATTACCTTGATAATATTCGGAAGTTCGCTATTGTATTTATCGTCAGTAGAGCAATCAAAACCTTTTCTTCCACTAATGAAATCCGGTGTCGAAGTTTCAAAAGACCCTTTGCGTACAACCGGTATAAATTTAGTGGTTCCCTGATTGTTATATATTTCATGTGATATTATACCCCCTTCATAAGCGGCACCTCCTTTACCGGATTCAGCTTTCTCTTTATACTTTGGAGTCAGAATGCACAGAACTTTAGTTGCCTTACGGATGCTTTCAAGCATAAATTTAGGCAAGTCAGTTCCATGAGGTTGATACTGGTCTATTTGAGCATCAATCCCTCGTCTTCGCAAATCTTTGGCGAAAGTTTGAATCCAATTCATAAAGACATTGTCTTCTACCTCCCACGCATACGAAATCAACACAAACGGCTTGTTTTTATTCACAATTGGTTCTTCCGCCACTTTATTGAGAATTTCAGGCAGAGGCGTATTATCGATTGTAGGAATGTCTACATCTGCCCAAGGATTCAAAGCTTCTTGTATCGCATCTTTTGGAGTATTCATTAGCAGCAGCCTGTTTATTTTGATAGACAAATCTTTGAGGAATTTTTGTACATCATTCTCATCAAGAGCTAAAAATAAAGTCCTATACCATTTAATTCTTGATGTAAATTCTTCCTTTTCCCGCAATTCTGCCATATATTCCCCATATGTATGAGGTAACGACAATGTTGTTAAATATGGCCTGATTGTATTATAAAACAATGGTCCATCTACATACAGCGGCGCATAATCATTTTCTTTGTTCGATCCGATAATATTCCAAAGCTGTTCATATATATCTGATCTACTGGTCTCTTTTTCATAAATTGTCCGCTCAAGGGAAATTTTAGGAATAACACACTCTCCCCCATTTATAACATCGGCACCATTCTCCGTAAGAGCTATAAAATCTCTATCTTTTAAGTAGAGATAGCCATTATCAATGAGGGTATTTACCAGGAAATACAATATACCCAATTGATTACGAGTAAATTGCTTTTCAGCTGCAAATCTAAAATTTCTGAGCATGTTACCTTGCCCGGCTTTAAAGCATCTTGATTTTTGAAAGAAATCAAATATATATGTAATATAGGATTCTAAAATTTCTTGTTTCATAAGTAATATCATTGTCTTTGCAAAAGTACAAAATAATTGGCAACCAATAAACTATGCTCCTCCTATTCTTTCAAAAAACTCATGTCTTCAGACAAATCCAACCAGTTGCTTATCCGTGAGGCTATCCGCAAGATAGCCTTGGGACGGAGTATGGAGCGTATCAATCTGGCTCCCGGAGGCATGTCCGGTATCGGTACGGCCCGCATGATACACGGCTATGTAGCCAAGATACACGACAACCCCTCGGACGAGGAGTTTTCCGACTACGGCGGTACCATTGATGTCGGCGAGTACCCGGACGAGACGGCCTCCGCCGAACCTGTTATCCATAAAGGCGTGTTGCTCTCGGCCGCCACCAACAGCGAAGGCGGCTTCCTGATCGTCCCCGCACTTTTTTCCGACGTGACCATCTTCATGGATGCCGCCACCCGTTATGCCTATGTGGTTAACTTCTCCCATGTGGATATCCTGCGGCTCAATGCCCGCACGGAAACCGTCATCGGCGTGACCGAAATGGAGGAACTGGATCCGGAAAACGACTCTTCCCCGGACTACGACGAACTGGAAACCACCGGTAACGAGACCTCCACCCACTATACGCCGACTGCCGTCACAACAACCGTCAGGAATGACAAGGACAAGGAAGCGACAACCGTTATCGATGCGGAAAGCATCACGCATACGGTGGACAAGTCTGAAGTCAGACAGACAGCAGATAAAGTGGTACAAAAGGTCAATTCCACGACCGTTGCCGTTGCCGACAACAAGGTGACGCTCGGTGACGAGAATGCCACCGAGCCGCTGGTTCTGGGTAATGAGCTTGCCCGGCTGATGCTCGACTTCCTGACGGAATGTTCGAAAATCATGACTCCCACACTGATGGGCACGATGTCGCCGATCAATATGCCGAACTTCATCTCGCTGACATCACGTATCCAGAAATTTCTTTCCAAGACCAGCTATACCAAATGAGCGTACAACTGCATCCCGATATAGAAACCCTCGACAAGGAGAGCCTGTGCTATTCCATCTATGCACAGCTGTACCATAACTTTTTCAATGCCCAGCAGAAAAAGGACGACGAGCATCCTTACGGCATCGAGGAAGGCGACGAGACCAGCCTGAGACTGAAGAATACCGCTTACGGTTTTGCATCCGCCATTGCCGGAGCCGTTACGGGAGAAGGCGGTTCCGGAAGCGGTGGCTTGCTGTTGGATTACCTGAAGAAATCGGGCGGTGACATGACCGGCAAGCTCAGTGCCAATTACGGTTTCGAAGCCGGCATTGGAAACACCCGTATCCTGGAAACCTATTCGCAGGACATTACCGATCCGGAAGGTGTGGTAACTGCCATCGAGTACGGTATCAGGATTACCGGCAACCTGAAAGTCGGGGGCGACAGCCTGCATATCGGCGGCAGGCAGTTGCTCCGTTACGACGCGGACAAGGCCACCGCTACAATCAACGCTTCCCATATAGACTTTCTGGATGCGACGGTACATTCCAAAGGGGCATGGATTATCGGGGACGAGGATACAGGAATATCCATCTCCCCGACACGGCTGGCCGTGGGCGGGCAGGATGTCTATCATCGTGGCAACGCCAATACGGACACGGTGGATTGGACGATGCGGGACGGCATGGTGAGACGGAATCTGACGGTGCGAGGGAGTACGGTCATGGATGGCGGACTGAAAGCCTTGCAAGGCGTGGAACTGGGCGACAAAGGGAAATGTCTGCTTTCGTTTTCGGAAGAGGATGTCGCGCTCGGCGGGTTCCTCTCGTTCCTGGACGGATTCGGCATCCGGATCGGAGATGTTCCCGTACTGCTCTGTACCGACAAGGACAAGATACAGTTCGGGAGTATCGGCGGTGACCTTCTTTTAGGCGGCGACCATACCCCGAAGATACGCCTGTTCTCCGGCATATCGGACGTGGACGGCGAGTGTCTGATGCTTTCCCCTTACGGAAAGGCTTGTTTTCCGGGCTCGCTGACTGTCCGCCACAACTACGGCGCCGACCTGCTCTCCTCATACCGGGTAGACACTTCCGATGAAGGTATCGTTATCCACAAGCGCTTGCGGATGGGCACAGCAGAGGGATTTATGTTCACAGGCGACAGGGAGCGCGTATCGCTTTCTTCCGAGGTAATCTACGAGGAAGAGGACGTAAGGACGGCTATCCCTCACAGCACGGATTTTTCACACCGTCCGTCCGTGAGCTGTTATGCCCCGCAGAACCGTCACAGCGAATCGTTCCATATCCGCACCGATGCCGATTTCGTTACGGTCGCTGTTCCGTTGGAAGCAGCCGGGCATATCGGAATCCATGCGTCGCCCACCCGGATTACTGACAGAATCCTATACTTGACAGAGGCGTTACGCCTGCAAGCGGTGGAGGACGGTATCCGGCATTACGGAAACAGCGTCTTTACCGGGTCGCTCTCTTCGGAGTTCTTTTCCCCGGGCCTTTCCGGAAGCGGATGGGCTGTCCGCCGGAACCGGACGACAGGAGGCGTCTCCGCCACATTCGACGAGGTGGTGGCCCGCCGTAAGTTCCGCGCCTATGAGTTCGAGGTCGAAAAGACTTCGGTAACCAACGGTTCCTTCTGGATCAGCGACAGCTGTTCGGGAGACACCGTGGAAAAACTGTCATAATCCATGTCCGTATTCCGTTATCCGACATACAAGATCCGTATTGCCCCCGACTCGCAGAAGACACAGGGACTGCAAGCCGGGGATATCATCCGCAGGCAATATGCCGAACGGGAGCGTACCGTCTATTCGCTGATGTGCGTGACAGAAATCGGAACGGAGCTTGTCGGAGACAAGGACGCCCCTTATTTCATCGGGGCATTGCTGGACGGGGACGAACCGCAGGGCGGTGAACTGCTGGACTTCGTGCGGATTACCAACCTGTTCGATACGGCACGTAGCGGCGCCTTGTACCTGACGGCTTCTGACAGCGATTCACCCTATATGGATGTCATCGACGGCATGGCGACCGAACGCTCCCTGTGCTATCCCGTCATGGACGGAGGCATGGCGGGAGTGCCGGACAAGTCCAGGTACGCCGTTTATGGCAGCATGCTGCAAACGGAATATCTGGATGCCGATTCGGAAGCGACACGCATTGTCCGCATTATCCGCAACGCGGAACCGGCAGGAAACGCTTCCTTCGGGCTGATGCTGACATTGGAAGAACCGGTCGGATACCCGGAGCGCCTGCTGGTATCGTTCAAGGTCAGGTCTTCCAAAACATCAGGTTCCGTACCGATCCGATTCGGCTATACGAACCGTGAAAAGACGGATGCGGAAGATGAAATCTCCATCGGCCGGGAATGGAAGTACAAGTTATGGGTCATCACCGTGGATTACCCGGCACAGTACAGCCGGAGCCTGTTTCTTGACCTGACATCAAGCCTGGCCTCCGAGGGGGACTGGTGCGAGGTCGCCGACCTGAACATTGTTCGTCTTGCCTCCGTATCCGCTTTCAGCGAGGCGAGCAAGGCCCGTGTGGGAAAGGTCAGCGGCATCATCGATCCGGTCTTCGGCATGTTGGATGGTTACGGGGCCTATTTCCAGAATCTCTATGCCACACGCAATGTCAATATAGCCGGCACGCTTACCGCGGGAGACGAGAACGGTTTTTCAAGCACGTTTTATGTGGGCAAAATCCACAAGAATGTCATACCCGACAGCCTGTCCTGCCGGTTCAGCCATTCGGAAGAGCTGGATGAAACATCTCCCGCCGGACTCGGGCGGTGTGTACGGATAGCCGGAGACAGTCTTCTTGGTGCGCAAAGTGCCGCCTGGCGGGAGGCTCATACAGGAGTCTGTTATTGTTTCTCAGTCTGGATAAAAGCGGAAGATACGGCAGCCATCCGGTTCTATCAGGATGAACATCTTGTCGGTGATCGGACGGTGGCTGCCGGTAAAGGATGGGTCCGTTATAATGTCCCGTTCCTCATACGCGGGTCAGATTCCCCCGTCATGTGTCTCGGCATTGCCGCTTCCGTCCCCCTGTCGTTGTCCGCCCCTCAATTGGAGGCCGGAAGGAACGTGACCCCCTATCAGGCGACCGATGAAGCCTTGTCCTACACGGACGATTACGGTGCCTGGTTCAATAAGGGAGGTATCGGGGGTACCATACAGAATCCCCTGTTGCGGCTGAACGAAGACGGCTCGATCGTTTCACGGGACGGTTCTTTCGTCATCCATCCGGACGGGACGGGCCATTTCGCCTCGGGACGGTTCAAGTGGGGCAAGGATACCATCGAACTGCGCGATGTGACCATCCGCTGGGAAGACCTCGATGAGGAGGCGCAGGAACTGCTCAAGCCCCGTTCCGTCTCCCTGACAGGCGGCACGGCGTTCCATTTCAAGGACGAGCTTTCAGGCGCATGCGAGCCGGAGAATATCCCGCTTGTGGCGACCGAATACAATTTCGAGCCGGAAAGTCGGCAGTGGGAATACCTTGCCGTTGACGGCATATGGAAAGATGCCGGATGCAATGCCGCCGTATTTGAAATGACACCCCCGTTTCATGGCTGGGAAGGGCGCGACGTGCTGACCCTCCGCTACACGGCAACATACCGTAATGAAAAAATCAGTGCGACCCATACCTTTTTCAAACTTTACGACGGATCTCCCTCCTATACTGTTTATGTGGAGTCTGAAAACGGCACGACATTCCGCAACGGAATCGTCTCGACGGTACTCCGTGCCAGGGTGTACAGGGGCGGTGAAGAGATTACATCGCTCATTCCCGACGGCAATTTCCGCTGGATACGGACGAGCCGCGATACGGAGAGTGACAGGATATGGAACGCCGCACCGCGTTACGGCAGGGAGATAGAGATAACCGGCGGGGACGTGTGGCGCAAGGCCGTTTTCGATTGCGAAGTGGAAATAACAAATAACCGATAATCTATTATGGCAGTAAAAGTAGCCCGCGGGCAGGTCACCATCATCGACCAGAACGACGCGGTATCGTTGCAGGCATTCATCGGCTCCTCGCAGCCCCTGACACAGGTGTACAACAGAGACAACAATGCCTATGCCCCTTCGTGGGCGGCTTCTCCCTATCTGGTACTTACCCCTTCGCTCTTCGTCAGCGGTCAGGCGGCGACCGACCAGATCACCTCGGTAGGCAATGCCGCGACGCTTACGGCAGGCGTGAAGAGCGGCTCGGCCAAGTGGTACAAGAACGGTACGGCGATCGTCTCCGGACAGGACAGCTGCACCATCGGCGCGGCATCGGCCAAGTATGCCCTTACCGTCAAAGCCAACCACATGACCGTTTCCGCTCCGCAAGTGCGTTATACTTTCGAGGCGGTTTACATCGACGCCAACGGGCTGGAGATTCCGTTCCGGGCGGAGATTCAGTTCACGCAGCACCTGAACGCCGGAGCGATGATCGCCGCCGTGGCGTATGCACCCGACGGCATCGTATTCAAGAACGACGAGGTGGCGACGCTCAGGGCGCATTGCGACCTGTGGCGCGGAGCCTCTATCGACACGACGAACGTCACCTACGCGTGGGGCATCAAGGATTCGGCGGTATTCGCGGGCACGACACTGACAGCTGCCGCGGCAGCCGGAGCCACGACCATAACGGTCGCTTCGGTAATGAACATGGAGGCGGGAGGCAGGATAACCATAGGATCGGCACAGTACACCATTTCGGCAGTCAACGCCTCCACGAAGGTCGTGACGCTGACCTCCGCACTGAGTGCCGCAGCCGCATCGGGAGCCGCCGTTTCGTGTCCCTACTACAACTCCATGCTGGGTGCCGGCTGGGCATGCCTTACCTCGACCAATCCTCGGGGCGTGACGGCAGGCTGGACGACAAACGAAATCACGATTACGGCAGATGCCGTTCTCAACTTCGAGACCTTCAAGTGCGCCATCAAGGATACGGACACCTCGGCGGGCAACGCCTCGGCGAACAAGGTCGTCTGCGACATCATCTCCTTCACGGATATGTCCGACCCCATCACGGTTGATCTGGTCAGCCAGAAGGGGTTCACCATCAAGAACAACGGCAATGACGTGGATGCCAAAGCCGTGTTATACAGGGGCGGTGAGGAAATCGACACGGGCGGGACAGCTTATACCTATACATGGAAACTGTGGAACTCTGCCGGGACTTCCGTCGTGAAGACCTACACGGGAAAATCCATCACGGTCTCGAAAGCCGATGTGACGGGGAAAGGCGTGCTGATGTGCGAGGTATCGAAATAAACGACATGTCTTACAACGAATACGAGGGTGCCAAATACTTTTTGGGACACCCTCATTGCGTCTGACGTGTTTCCCGACAGGAAAGTCAGTCTCTTGGCATGGATTTCACGATCCCGCTCACGGGGTCGAATTGTACGGCGGCATTGTTGAACAGCCGCTCGATATGCCCGCTGCGGATCATTTCGGAGGTCGGCAGACAGTGAAGGACGGGCGTATCGATAAGGGCTATTCTGTCACTCAGCGAGAGGGCTATATCCAGTTCGTGAGTGGAGAACAGAATGCATTTGCCCTCAGCATGCGCTAACCGTGCGAGCAGGGAACACAATTCGTAACGGTTGGGCATGTCAAGAAACGAGGTCGGCTCGTCCAACAGGATGACGGGCGTTTCCTGAGCCAGAGCACGGGCTATCATAATGCGCTGGCATTCACCGTCCGACATCTTATCCATCGTGCGGCCGGCATACGCCTCCATTCCGACCGAAGAGAGCGACCGCATGACGATTTCCCTATCTTGAGGCTGCATGCGGCCGATCCAGTTGGTGTAAGGGGCGCGGCCGATAGCCACGACATCCTCGCACCGCAGGTTGGCGATGCGTGTGCGCTCGGTCGTGACAAATGCCAGTTGCCTTGCCTTCTCCGGAGTTCTCATGTTTGCGATACAATGTCCGTCGAGCAGGATTTTACCGCAATAATTATGATTCAGTCCGGCTATGGCACGGAGAAGTGTAGATTTCCCCGTGCCGTTCCTGCCAATAAGGGCAGTCAGCTGTCCTCTTTTGAAAGAGGCATCGACCTTATCGAGAAGCCTCTTCTCTGCGTAGCCTATGGAAAAATCGCACAGTTCTATCATACCGTCATCGATTTATTGCGTAAAACCACCCATACGACTATCGGGATTCCCAGCAGTGCGGTAATGGCATTTACGGGCAAAGTGAACATTTTGGAAACGATATCGCAAAGAAGCAATACCGCCGCCCCCGAGAGAAGGGTTCCCGGCAGGAGCACGCGGTGGTCGGCCTCGCGGAAGAGCATCCGCGCGACGTGAGGCATGGCAAGACCGATGAAGCCGATCGGGCCGCAGAAAGCCGTTACCGTGCCGGCCAGCAGCGTCGTCGAGAGAAACAGCAGACCGCGCGAACGGCGGATATTCAGTCCCATCGTTACGGCATATTCCTCGCCGAAGAGCAGGAGGTTGAGCGGTTTGATCGTCCATACGGCCAGCAGCAACCCGACGATGACCGACGGAAGGAGGATGGCGAGCTGCGGCACCGTCACGTCGCCGAGCGACCCCATCGTCCAGATGACGAACGCCTTTAACGCCTCCTCTTTGCTCAGATATTGCAATATCTGCACGACAGCGCTCACGCCTGACGAGAACATCATACCCAAAATCAATATCACCATAATGTCCTTTATGCGGTGTCCGACGGCAGCGATTACGAGCAGCACGACGGCCGCACCCAGCCAAGCCGCTCCGGCGATGCCTATCGACGAGCCGACGCCTGCCAGCACCACGAGCGCCACGCCGAGGCTTGCACCCGAGCTGATGCCCAGCACGTAGGGGCCGGCCAGCGGATTGCGGAACAATGTCTGCATCTGCAAGCCGCTGACCGATAGCGCCGCCCCGGCCAGCAGAGCCACAACCGCCTTTATCAGCCGTATGTTCAGTACGATTTTCGCCGTAGTCCGCGGGCAGTCGCCGCCCGTCAGGGCCGCCCATACGTCGCCGACGGGAATGCGAACCGCGCCCACAGCCAAATCCAACAGGAAGAGGCCGACCGTAAGCACGGACAACGCGGTGAACAGGATGACGGGGCGTGAACGCATCTATTTCAGTTGTTTGTAGTATACGAAATCTTCTTCGACCAACTCGGGGTGGAATATCTTCACGAGGTCGCGCAGAAGAAGGTCGGGATTCACGACGGCCGATTCGTAGTAGTCGTTGCCTCCGGCGGCATTGGTGCGGGCGTTGTTGTTATAGACATAGCCGTTTCGGACGCAGCGGGTATCGGCGAACTTCGGGCAGGCGGCTTTCAGTTCGTCGAGTGTGTTCGCCATGCCGACGTTCAGCCACATATCGGCCTCCGAAGCGAGCAGGTATGCCTCCTCCAAGTCGATAGGCGTCGAAGAGTTGCCCGTGTTCTTCTTGTAGATGTAGTCGCCTCCGGCGTCGGTAATCAGCCGCACGGCATAGTTTTCCGTCGAGGGCATGAACCACGAATCGCCGTAGGGCGTATTGAGCATGACCGACGGGGCATCGAGAACGGCACCGGACACTTTCTGTTTCAGCGCATTGTATCGGATCGGAATATCCGCGAATACCTTTTCGCCCTTCGCGCGTTTCCCGACGACCTCCGAAAGCGCCACCAGCCATTCGGCTTTGCCCAGCGGAGATTCTTCGAGATAATCGCCGACATACATGAACGGGATGCCGAGCTCCTTGAGTTTGCTCTCCATCGCACTGGCCCCGTTCACGCCGAAAAGCAGCACAAGGTCAGGGTCGAGCGACAACAGAAGTTCATAATTGATATTTCCCTCGTAACCCACGTCGCCGATGCTGTCGCGGCGTGCCTGAATGTCGGGATTGGAGATATAGTCGAGTCCCGAAACGCCGACCACACGTGCCGTCTCGCCGATGGCGTCGAGCATGGCGATATGGGTCGAGGACATCGCCACGATGCGCTGCGCATCCCCTTCGAGGACCTGCCCGTCGAAACCCTCGGGAACGGGTTCCCCGTTACGGGAGATGAACAACCGGGTGGTGACGCTATCCGCGCCCTGCCACGGATTCATGACGGAAACCAGCACGCTCTGTCTGCCGTCTGCTCTTTCAATCTTGAATCCCGAGGCATATTCGGGAGCGTAAAGCTGTTTGTTGAAATCGGCAAGTTGGGAACTCTTGCCACGACAGCCTGCAAATGCCAGCGCAAGCAGCACCATCAGGCTCAAATTCTTTAATACTTTCATATCATTACCTTATTTACGTTTACATTATTTTCTGCTTTTCCCGAATTTCGGGGTGATGCCGATGAAGAACTCGAAGTTGATGCCGGGCATAGGACGCGACAGCACCGAGAGATAGTCCTCGTTGAACAGGTTATTGACGGCAAGTTTCAACTGTACATCCAGCGGTTTGAACGACAGCATTTTCTCCAGTGAGATATTGCTCATGAAATACCGGGGCAGGTGGCCTGTCAGCGTGTAATCGTTGCTCGACATGGTGAAACGTTCCGAGTAGTAAGCCCACTTGTAGAGGAACGCCCACGTCCGCCATGACAGCCGTCCTGTCAGCGAGGCGGAGTGCTCCGGCACGTAAGGCAGTTGTTTTCCCACCGACTGGTCGGCGGGCGACATCTTTTCGCCCTCGTTGATGGAGGGGGTCCACGAATAGGAACCGTTCAGGTCTATCAGCCAGTCCTTTGCCGGCTGCACGGCAAGGTTGGCCTTCACTTCGACACCGTAGGCATGGACTTTCTTCACGTTGCGCGGCGAGAAGAACCCCTTGGTCGTCGGCAGCCAGATGATCCAGTCGTCGATGTAGGAGTCGAACCAGCTTGCGCTGCCGCCCAGTTTATATACCCCCTTTTTGCCGACATCGAAACTCACTCCGGCGTCATAGCTGAAGCCGTGTTCGTTTTTAAGGTCGGGGTTGCCGCCCGGCAGAAAGTAGAGGTCGTTCAAAGTCGGAAAACGATAGTTGCGCGATACGGAGGCTTTCACCATCACGTTCCCTTTGCGCGAAATCAGTCCGTCGATGAAGAATGCCGGGATGAGCGGAGCCCATTTGTCGCCCGACATCTCCTCGCGCAAGACCAGCGACAAGCCCAACGGCTCGACAGGCTGCCATTTGGCCGATACAGAACCGGAGAGCTCGACACGCCCCTTGTCATATCCGACGACGGCTTTGTTGCCATCCTGAAGGATGATGTTCTTGTCTTCGCTGCGCACGAGATGCTGGTACACGGATACGTTCGAGGTGAAGAACCATTTCCTGCCGGGCGAGTATTCCGCTTCCGCCTGTCCGTAGAACGTGTTTATCTTGCTCCGCGAACGGGTCATGGAGGCCCAGTTGTCCGGCGCCACCTCACGACGGTAGTCGTAGGCCATCCACGTATGGATATAACCGCCTTTCACGCCGACTTTCCATTTCTCTTTGATATGGTCCCATGACAGGACACCACGAAACGTCTGCTCCCGCTGGCGGTTCTCGAAGGCGGTCTCATCGCCGTAATCGGTCGTGAGCATCGGCAGTTCCCGGTTGGAGTTGATATACCATGCGTTCAACCCGAAACGGTCGCCTTTCAGGGTGTTGTAATATACCTCCTGCAACAGGTGCAGGTCCTTGAACGAACCCGATCGGTTGCGTTCCTTGGGATGATACTGTCCGATGATGTTCTTCTCCTCGTCGTAGATATTTATCTTCTTGTCGTGGTTGGTGTACTTGTAATCGTTGGGCGACGACGAATAGACCGCGCGGGTCGAGACCTGCCATCGGTCGCTGCCGTAGGTGAAGCGGGCGAACTCGTCGAACGTGCGGAACGACCCGATGCCCTGCACGTATTGGGCATGGAAGCCCTCGCCGACCTGCGGCGTAGTACCGAGTTTGACAAGTCCGCCGAGTCCGCCGCCCGTTTCATTCACCGACGACGTGCCATGAAGCAGCGAGGCCTGATCTATGAAGTAGGACGGTATGGTGGAAAAGTCGGTCATACCCAGCATGGGATTGTTGATGCGCATGCCGTTCCACGTCACCTGCGTGTGGCTGGGCGACGTGCCGCGGAAAGCAACGGTGGAGAGCGTGGCGCGTCCGTAACTCTTGACGAACACGGACGAATTGAACGTCAGAATGTCGGCCATCGATAAGGCAATGTTCTCTTTCAGTGCGAGCGAGTCGAACTTCGTCTTCTGCACGCCGATTTCTTTCATCGGGCGTTTGCCCCACACCGTGACCTCGTCTATCTGGTGGATGCGTCGTGTGATTCCCTGCGCGGACAATACGGACGGACAGACGAGCAGTAGCGAGAAAAGTATGTATTTCGTATAAATCATTTGATTCCGTTTTTAGGGTGGGTATTCGCGGAAAAATGTACCGTGGAGGATGCCGGCACGGACGTTTGATGCGGGTCGAACCCATTCTCTTCAAGCAGTTGTCCGTATTCTTCCTCGAACGAGATCTCCTGATGGATTGTATGCTGCTCCTCGATGTGCCGTCTGAGCCGGTGAAGGTCGCTGAACGACACGCTGAACGAGTCGAATCCGGCAGCCCAACCGGAGAAGTCGGCATATTCCGGGGTTTTCTGGTATACCGTTCCCGTGGCGCCTTTCACCTTGTTCACGATCTTGCTGAAATCCCCGGAATTCGGAATCTCGACAAGTACATGCACGTGGTTGAGAAAGGCATTGGCGGCATGTACGCGGCAACCTTTCCCTGTAAAAATCCGTGTCATCCGCTCGAGCATCAATCCTTTTCCCGTTGTCGGAATCGTCATCTTGCGTCCTTTGGTAACGAAGATGAGATGGTATAGGTGTCGTATCCTGCCCATCACTTCCAACAAAATGCGCCGGGGATTATCCCGACATAGAATTCATCGATCAGTTCACCTTCGGACGAGTAGCGGTAGACAATGCCCTGCTGCTGGTAGTCGATGGCATCGGCCACGTAGACATCGCCACGCACGGGGTCGACGGTCAGGCCGTAATAAATCGTACCGCTGTATTCGAGGAACGGGCGCACGGGAACACGTTCCGCATCCACGTCCATCGACCATATGTCCTTGTTGATCCAGTAGAGCTTGTCGCCCGTACCGTTGAGCTGCACCTCCGAAGGCCAGTCGCCCATCTTGAACTTGAACTGCTTCTCTACGGTGAACGTCTCGGCATCGATGCGGTAGAGAGACGGGGCTTCGTAGCCGTAGGGCGAACCCTCGTACCCACCGTCGGTGATCGTCCACATCTTGTGGTTCTTGTCCATTACCAGCGAGGTGGGCTGGATGCCGACTTTCAGTTCTTCTACCACCTGATCCGTTTCGGTATCGATCTTGATGATGCGGTTTTGGTACGACCAGCAGTTGCAATAGACATATTTGCCATACTGCACCATCTGCTCCGTGGAGCCGCTTTCCATCGTCATGTCCGGCACCTGGATGTAACCGGTGATTTCATATTTCTTGGGGTTGATGATGAAGATGCGGTTGTCCCACAATTGGGTGACATAGGCTTTCTCGTCGCTGAGGAAATGGATATAGCGCGGCGAAGTCAGGTTCGTGATACGGCCCACCTCTTTGAACGTATTGAGGTCGATGGCGAAAATCACGTGGGAATTGTTCACCACGACCCAGCCCTTATTGTCGTGGATGCACATCGATTGCGCCACGTCGCCCAGCTTCATGCCGTTGGCACGGAAGAACACTTCATTCTGCACCTGTTGGGTTTCGGGGTCGTAGTACGACAACGTGGCATTGCCGTACTGGAAGTTGCCCTCGTTGGTGATGAACAACCCGGCTCCGGTAGCGTTGAAATCTTCCACCGCATCTCCGTAGTCCCACTCCATGCAGCCCGCCAGCAACAGCGGCAACCCGCATAGAAGAATGATATGTCGTATCAGATGTTTCATTGGCTTGTTATAAACGGGAAAGAGTACCGGTCTTTTGGCCAGTACCCTGTTCCCTTGTAAAATAATGGGTGTTACTGCTGGGTATAGCGACCGGCTTGCATATCCTCGTAGGTGGGGTTATAACCGCAATTGGTTACAAGCCAGTCTTCTTTCTTGATTTGCTCTTCTTCTACAAAAGATTTGAAGAACGTATAATCAACAAACCGTGTCAACCGGATAAATCGAACTCCTGAGAGTTTTGTTAAAGTTGGCATATTGAAAGTCGTAAGCGATGCTGCATTTGCAGCACAAAGTGTTCCATCAATGGCCTGCAATTTGGGGCATGAAATAGTTTTTACGGTACGAACAGTCATACCAACACCCCCGACATGTTCCAATGACGGAAATGTAAAATCTTTATTTGATGCCATAAAATCTAAAGAACCATATAAAATATTATTAATCACCCCTTCTTTGATATATTGAGGATTGCTTGAACAACCGACTGACTTTAAATTCGTAAAATCATAATCATAGTTAGAAACAGCGTTCAGATTACCGATAATACATAACTGACCTCCGACAATTTCCAATTTCGGGAACGAGATATTGTTTGCCATTGTAGTTTCGATGCTTAAATATCCATCTACACTTACCAAGTTAGGGGCTGAAACGCCTTTTTTTGAACCTCTTATAATTTCCATATTCCCGTAAACTCGTTCAAATTGGAATACAGGATCTGTTGTCATATTGCTAGAATACTTAAAATTCTTAATACTCTTAAAATTCAATTCTGGATCTATTCCAACACTTGAACCGGTAATACCGCTCGGAGCTAGAAACATGCTAACTTGCGACATATCCTCTTTTGTGATAATTTTTGAGAATATAGTCCCGTCTGTAATAGAAATTAAAGGTTCGTTATCCTCAAAAGGTACAAAATTTACTTTGCTCAAATCTAAAATTCGATCAGAACACTCCAATAAACGCAGCAAGGTCAGTCCTCCGAGTTGTTCTAATTTACTCCAATCCGGCAATTTTTTCAAGACTTGGAATTTAGATATTGTCAATGTGCCTTTAACAATCGACAAGTTAGACAGTCCATCTATTTCTTGTAATTTATTATTTCCCGTAGATGTAAAAGCATCGGACGCAATATAACTGGAAACGAGATTAAGGTCGCCGTTTACTACCGATAATTCCGGCAATGAAAGGGTCTCCAACGGAATCGGTATAGAAGCAAAATCCACACTTCCAACTTCTTGTAATTTCGGAAATTCCAAAGAAATCATTTTGCCTAAATTATTAACCCCTAAGCGACCGTTTACTTTTGTCAATTCAGGAATTCTCAAAGATGTGATTTCTCCTCCTGGTTCTCCGTCACTTGTCAGACACTGGAGATCAAAATCCTTTACGACAGTGGTTAATTTAGGGAATTCAAAACTTTGTAGAGATGAAGTCCTGAATATTATATTTCCATCAATCGTTTCAAGGTTGTCGAATTGCACATATGCTACTTGATTGTTGCAGACAACGATGTCGCCAGTAATATGCTGCAAAGATCTCATACTGACCATCTGCAATTTACTGTTGGTCGCAAAGGCAGTTTCAGTTCCTATTTGCAAACCTCCAATTGAAGTGATATTATCAAGTCCCGTAAGATCTTGTCCAACATAACTTTTCCGAATGATGATGTTTCCTTCGACTTCCTTCAATATTTTTAATGCGGCGATATCCGACAATTCTTCTGCATCCTCAGCATCCGACCCGATAATCAAATCACCTTTGATAACCGTTACGTCCGTATCAATGAAAGCCGTAACATCCGCTGTTGTCTTCAATTCCACATCCCCTTCATAGCGAATCTCGTCTTTAATGACTTTATATGTATAATCATTCGCTTCTCCATTGTAAGAGGTTACACGAAACGTTCGTTCCGTATCCCAGTCAGTAATGCTTGCCGGATCGGGAATAATTGTTGCCGAGGATGTGTATTTGAATTCGACTTGAGCATTATTTAACGAAACAGTATATGGAACTGTTATGGTAATTATATTGTCAATTATTTCCGCTGTATAGGATTGACTTGCCACAGTCATCACGACTGATGTGATAAAATTGTCATCGGCATCAGCAGGACTTTCTGGAGTCTGATTATCTTCTGAACATGATAAAAAAAGAAATGGGGCAATGAATAGTAAAAGCCAAAACTGTCTCATATTATTGATTATTAGTTATTGATAAGTCTTCAAATGAAAATACTTCTGTGGATATCTCTCCAAGCCAACCACTTTTCGATAATACTCCACACTGAACTTTGATAAAGTCTATATATTGCAATTTTACTGGAGTCCCGTCATGATATATTGCATTGGCTATTTTGAATCCGTTGCGCTGACCGCTACCATCAATGACATTTCCTCCTACCAGATTATCTGAACCCATATTATCCACATACCCCCACTCATAAGCGTTATTCGCCCAATATCCTGTAACGGGATCTTGATTGTTGCGAGGAGTCAGACGCGTCCCATATAATGTATAGCTATCTTCTTTAATCCAATTGGGATAATAATATTCTTGGCCATGGTATGCATTCATATCGACAGAACCTGAATTACCTTCACTATCTACCCACGGAGTATGTGCTCTGGGTGCAGGTCTATAGTAAGTTACTTCGTAGTCTTGTATTGTACCATCGATGCCGGTTTCAGATCCTTTTAATTCATACCATTCATCGTCTGGCTGGCCATTGCCATTTATATCTTGCATTACCCAAACAATGCCCGGCTCATTTGAGCCACCGCTCGAACTGTTAAAAGCATTTCCTTGTATTGCAAAATCGTATTCTCGGCCACTCGGAGCAATACTATGGTCAAAACCGATGATGATATAACCACCGAAAGATCCCAGTGAAACATGCGCTTTTTTGTTCAATCGTTTCGTTGCATACTCTATGGCTTGTTGGGGCGTCGTTTCATTTCCTATAAATCCGGTATTTTGGGATAACTCATTAATAAACTGTCCGGGAGCAGGAATGAATTCATAAACCTTATCCCAAATACCTGAACTTGTCGCTGTCGCTTGCCGATAGCGTTCTTGTTCCGTTTTTTCTTCACAAATAACCTTAACTGTCGTTGTAATTGAAGTATTACTACGTGTTATGTTACGTGAAAGTGGCTGTGTGTTGGGCATTTTTTCTGTAACAGTAACAGCAACGAAATATTCTCCAGGAGTCGTCGGCGTGAATTTAAAAACCCTGTCGGTAGCGGCTTCCATAATTTTTCCATTGACCTGCCATTGATACTGTGGATAATCGAAATATTCCAGCAAAGGCCGCAAATATACAGGACGCCCTGCAAAAGTATAACGATCCGTAGAAGTTTGTGTATAGGATGGTGTCGGAAACCGTACGGAATAAGGCATTGTTTCCACAACTTCTACGTCGAAATCACGGATTGTTTCTCCGTCTATATTGGATGCCCGGATTGTTATCGAATATGTACCGAGTTCTTTTTCGTGAAACGTATATGCTTTTTCTGTTCCGACGATTTCTCCATCGCGTACCCATTCAATTCTAAAATTTTCAAGATCGTCATGTTGAATATCTGGAGATAAAATATAATCCGTGTTTTGAGGCACTTTTAATCCTTTAGAGGGGATTATGATTGAAATTGTAGGTGGAGTTAACTCCAATACTTCTACTTTTAACTCTTCTTCCGCATAACCCTCTGGTGTATCAACTCGCAATTTGATATATAGATGTTGTTCCTGATTCCATGTATACTTCAATATTGATTCAGATGAAAGAAGTTTTCCATCTACTGTCCATGCATAAAGTGCATTATTCGCATATTTATATGTCGGGGCAATTGTCAGTTCACGCCCAACTTTGATAGTGTAAATGCCAGTCTCACTATCGAGTTCAATTATAGGAGCTTGTTTTATTGCTTCAGTAATTACATCGTTCTTATTACAGCTTGTAATAAAAAACAAAAGTACAAGAATACTAAATATGAAAGCCTTCATAATAAAAAAGGCATAGAACTGAAATCAGTTCTATGCCAAACTATATTAAATTGTTATTCTATTGTAACGTCGTCTATACAAAGATACGCCGGAGTATTGAGTCCATATATAGGATCGACATCAGATCCTTCAAAATTGAATTTTACACTTTGCACATCCGCTACATTAATATCCCAATATGTCCATGTAGTTACGGGGGACACTGTTGGTTTATCATATCGGTAGTCGGCCAACAATTTCGATACAGTGGTGATCAAATTTCCATCTACGTCATAACATTCGATGTTGACTTGGAAATATCCTATATTGTTGCCGTCAGAATCTTTCAGATTACTCAACGGTGTTGCAACACCCGATGTTCCGAACTGATTACCATTTATAATCACACCATAGGTATATGCTGTGTTACAATACCATAAACCCTTGAATTTGCGAGGGGAGTCAAAATAGAATTCAGGTTTGGCCATCCACTCCGTATTTCCGAAATCAGAGTAGCCGTATACAACAGCAAAATTGGAACCGCTGTGACCTGCCCCTGTATTGGCCCCATCTGTGGATGCTGTATTATAGACACTACATTGATTCTCCCAAGTATACCACCAATTAGTTCCAGAAGTCTTGCCGGCAGCAGAATCAGAACGATAATTGTATTTCGACAACGCAATGGCACCACTGGAAAATTCAGTATACGCTCCATAAGAATTGGTTACAGTATTCATGTCGGAGACAAACACAAAATCGGGATCGTATATTTCCCTGATTTGGTTCTCTGCAGTATATCCATAAAGCGTGTAGTAGTTCTCTGCTTTAGGCGAAACCGCCATGAATGTTTCATCGAAGTCATCGAATGTAATGGTTGTAGTGCCATCATCATTAAAGTTGGCTCGGGTTTCGGGAGTTACTGAATCAGTTTGAGGATTCATCAAAAAGTCATCGTCTGAATTACAGCCGGAGAACAGGGCGGTTGCCGTCAACAGGAAAGCTCCCGCCAGAAAGCGTAAGTTTCTTTTCATAGCTTACTTGTTTTTTAATAAAACATATTTTTAACAAACACAAAAAATCCCGTTCGCGCAGGTTTACACGAACGGGATTATGTTTGTCTTCAAATATGAGAATGACTCCTACGGCATTCCGTATCTGATCGCAACCCGATTTTCTCCCGCGGGTGTAAATCCTTTTCCGGTCATGGCAGGTCTTCTGACTCGTCCCAGTCGTCGCGCCTTCCCAGCATTACACCAGTGGCAGGTTGCGGCAACCTTGAGGGGACTTACAGCAACGGGTACTGTCCCGGATTCTCACCGGATTCCCTTTTCATCCGTGGCGGCGAACCGCCCGGAACCATTTCCAATTACAAAAATACAAATATTTTTTATAATAATATCATTTACACGAAAAAAAATCCGCAACCTGCCGGAATCATTCCGCACTATACTTTCAGAAAAAGGTTTCATGGCAAAGATTCTCATCGCCCGGGGACAGGCGACCATCTATGTCCAGAAGGACGGGTATACCATAACCCAGTCTTTGGGTGAATACGTGTTCCCCGCGGATGACACGGGGAAGATTCTCTCGTCCGTCACTCTCACCTCGACCGTACGGGTGATGTGCGGGGACGAGGAACTCACGGCCTTTACCATCGGTGCGGTGGGTAAGCCGGCGGGATTCTCATCCGTTACCGTCAATAACGGCACGAAGACCTTAACCTACGTTATCACCGCCGGTACGACGACCCTCGCCGACCACGGAACAATAGATATTCCCGTGACAATTTCCGGTATTGTCTATCATCTGTCGTTCGTCTGGTCGAAAGCCAAGGCGGGTATCCCGGGCAAGGACGGGGTCGATGCCGACATGCTCGACTGGGTCAAGGAGTGGAATACGGGTAAGACGCTCATCAACGGCAACACGGTCATCACCCCCAAACTCTTTGCGGGCACGAAAAACAGCGACGGCACCGTCTCCGGGATAGCCATAGGCTCGTTTACACTCAATACGAAGACCTCCTCGGGAACGATCGCCGCAGAGGCGGTAAACGGCATCTATGGATTTAGGGATGGCTACAAAACCTTCTATGTAGATAACGGCGGTAACGCCCAGTTGGGTTATGGCGACCAGTATGTCAGGTATAACGCCACGACAGGCAAGGTCGAGTTCGGCAGCGGAGTGAGTCTGAACTGGGTCGGTGCGACCTACATCGACAAGGACGGCGTCTTTACCGGAACACTCTCGGCCGATACGATTAAGACGATTTCCATCAGTGCTTCCCAGATCACATCGGGGATTATCGCTGCGGCACGCATCGACACGGCGGCGTTGAAAGCCTCCTTGATTACCGCCGGAAACATCGAAGCTCTGACCTTGAACGTTACAAAAGGGAAAATCGGCGGCTGGACGGTGGATGCCGACTCCCTTTACCGGGGTACGAAGAACAACACTGTGGGGAGCTGCACCTCTGCCGCAGGTAGCATTACGCTCGGCTCGAACGGTATCCGGGGCTATAAATGGCGGCTGGATGCCTCGGGAGCCGGAGCGGTCGCGGGCGGCAACATCGCGTGGGACGCTTCGGGCAACGTCACGTTCGCCTCGACGGTCAGTGCCTTGTGGACGGCACCTATCGGCTCCCTCACCACGGCTTTGGGCGGCAGCGGCTATCCCAAGCTGACGAAGATCACGGCCGACGGAATCTATACCGGCAGTATCACCGCCTCGCAGATTACCGCAGGAACCATCTCCGCCGACCGCATAGCGGCAGGCAGTATAGCGGCCTCGAAGCTCGATGCCGCCAGCATCAGGTCCTCCATCATCAACACGGACTATATCAACGGCCTGAGCTGTACCTTCACCAAAGGAAAAATCGGCGGCTGGATGATCGGGGCTTCGGCCCTCACTGCCACGCATATCTCGATAGACAGCGGCAACAGACGCATCGCGGTGTACGGGGCCAATTCGGGTGTCGCTAGCGGGCAGCGGGTGCAGCTCTACTACAACAGCGACACGGACTTCGGGCTCTATACCACGGACAGTGCAGGGTACTGCGTGGCACAGCTGGGTTCGAGCAACAGCATAGCCGGCTGGACGATCGACACGACTTCCATTCGCAAGGGCAACGTGTCGCTGGGCAGCGACGGCTCGATCATCAACTCCACGAAATGGAAACTGAACAACGACGGTTCGGGGCAGATCGCCTCGGGCAACATTGCATGGGACACTGCCGGGAACGTTACGTTCGGGGCTTCCGTATCGCTGCAATGGAAGAACGACATCGAAGCGGCCAAGGTTACGAACTTCGGCTATCGATATTACAAGAAACTCATCATCAACGGCGACGAAGCGACCTATTATCCAGTCGTTTTCAAAGGTGGCGACCAGAACATCAAACGTACCATTCTCGTCCGTCGGGGATATGCCGAGCAGGCTCCGGTCTCGTGGAACACATCCACGCACAAAGGAGGTCTGATCGTACTTATCAAAACCAACTTCGGCGGTTGGGGTGGCATTGCCTATTCATGGGATATCTATGACCTTTCCGAGACCTACTGCCGGATGTTCGCCGGGGCGCAGCTGTGCGGCAACTACTGCATGTTCGCCGTCTTCCTGCGTGGCGGCGGCGATACGGGTGCCGTGTACCACCTCTACTCCGACCAGCCGATAGAGAGCAGCAGTTATAGTCCTTCGCCGATTCCGGCAGCTCCGCAAATCGCTTACGGCAACGACCTTATCTTCCAGAGCGGTTCCACACAAGCCTATGCCCCCGCGCCGCGCACCCTCACGGCTGCCGTCGAGGAGGAGATCCGCCGCCATCGGTTCATTGCTCTGGCGCAAAGCACGGACAGCACGCTTGCGGCGCACCCGCTGACCTATATCGGCTCGACAGGGATTTACACGGGCACCCTTACCGCGGCGCAGGTCAACGCCGTGGCGATCGATGCCGGCAGTATCAAGACGGGAACACTTTCGGCAGACCGTATCGCCGCGGGCAGCATCAGCGCCTCGAAACTCGATGCCGTGGGTATCAAGTCGTCCATTATCAATACCGATTACATCAACGGTCTCAGCTGCACGTTCACGAAGGGCAAGATCGGCGGTTTCTCCATCGGCAGTGACAACATGACCATAGGGAACGTCGGAGCTGTGGGTGCCATCCCGTTGCAAATCCGTTCCGCCTCCACGGGCAGCGGTTACTGGTACACGGGAGCCTACAAGCCGCTGGGTATATGCCTTACGTGGTATCAGAGCAGCAATGCAGGGCATATCGTCCTCGGGCAGGTGGCGGCATCCGGCAACAGTGTCAAGACCGGATTCATAGGTCTTCAGATGATGTCATGGGACAATCTGGAATACTTCTGCCTCTCGGTGAACTATACCAAAAGCGGCAGCAAGGAGGTATACAACCGTATCGCGGGGTGGGCCTTCGACCACAACCATATCTGGAAAAACAACATCTCGCTGGGCAGCGACGGATCTATCGCCAACTCCACGAAATGGAGTCTGAACAACGACGGGTCTGGGCACATAGCCTCGGGTAATATCTCATGGAATGCCGCCGGCACGGTTACCTTTGCCGCATCCGTATCCGCCCAGTGGACTACGGGCATCACGACGGCGCAGGAACTCGCTTCGGCCATGGCGTTCGGGAAGATGCTCTACCGCGACCCGACTTTCTGGAACGGAAACAACGGTGTCGTGGTTTACAACAACTCCCAGAACGGTATGGTGACCGTTACCCGGCAGCAGGATGCCACGGCACCCAATGACAGCAAGTATGTCCTGAAAATCCAGACCAGCGGCAGTGCCAGCCCTCGCAACGGAGGCTTCTATTTCGGGGCGAAATGCGGTTACCGCAAGGTGCTCGTCGCCCGCATTATCGCCAAGATCCCCGCCGGCAGAAATCTCTGTTGGGCGACGAACAGCGTCGGCACGGGAGGTTCGCACCGGTGGCTTACGTCGAACGCCGGCACGGGCGACTGGAAAGAATACGTCTACAAGGTCGTGTGCGGCACCGCCGATTTTTCCAGCACCCATTTCTTCTACGTGGACGGCACGCAGGGGACTTCCGATACGCCTGTCATCTGGTATGTGGCCTATGCCACGGTCTTCGACCTTACCTCCACGGAGAAATACACGACCACCATCGATGCCAACGGCATTTACACGGGAACCGTACGCGCCAACCAGATTATCGTGGATTCCGCCCTGACTGTCGGAGGGAGCAGCTATAACGGCAGCATCTCCGTCAAGGATGCGAACAATAGCGTAAAGGTCACGCTGGACAGGAACGGTATCACGGCCGTGAGCGGCAAGATCGGCGGCTGGATTCTCGGAACAAGCGCCCTGACCGCTTCGGCTCCGGCCTCGGGGCACCGCATCGTTATGGGGGCTTCAGGATATATTTACCACGACAACCCTTCCACCGGAGTAAACTATTGGGCGCTGAACACGGACGGTTCCGCCACGTTCGGGTGCGGGAAAATCTCCTTTGCCAATGACGGATCGGGTTATCTGGCCAACCAGAATATCAAATGGGACGCCTCGGGAAATGTCACGATGACGGGCACCATCAACGCCAATGCCGGCACCATCGGGGGATTCGTCATCGGTCAGGGGCGCATCGGCTCGACGGCGACAGGAACCGGCTCAGGCGGCGGCCTTGCCATCTACGACGACCTGTTCCGCGTGGGGGACACCATTTCGTATGTCCTGTTCGGCAGCAACACCATACCGGCATCCGCCGGCGGATCATGTGCCACCGGACGTATTGTGAACAACAAGGTGAACAGCATCTTTAATAACAACTACGGGCTTTATATCGATGTCAAAAACGGTAACCGTAACTACGGAATATGGTCCAATGCCTCTGTTATAGCCCCTGCCTGCATCGGCAACAAGATCAAGAATGTCTATTTCACAGGCAGCGGTTACACGATCGATTTCTCGCAGTTCAACATCTTTTTCGTTTATGCCAACCAGAAGTACAGCGTGACCCTGCCGTCGGCATCGTCCGTGGCCACCATGTTCGGTTACTCGACTCTGCCGTCGGACTTCGCCTGCATATTTACCCTAATTTACAACTACAACTGGGGGAATAGCCTTGTATTCACCAATATCCGTAACCACAACGGGGATCTTGCCAGTTACACGTTAGCCAAGGGAGACTCCATTACGGTATTGTGCGCCAATTACCCCTCGTTCCATTACCAGATATTAAATCACTCTTATTAAAAACTTTTCTGCTGGGAATATCCCTACACTTAATAAAAACAGAAGCGAATTATGAACATCACCAACGTAACGGTAACCAAGGTTGCCGAAGAGAGCACGGAGAATGCCGACTACCAGTTGGAATATTCCATCGTCAATGACGCGCTGACCCGCGTCCACGCCTCCATCCGCAAGAAGGATACGGATGGCTCGGGGAACGCTCCGCAGATAGGTATCATCTACATGGAACAAGGCGTTATTTCATGCAACATTCCTATGGGAGAGCCGCTTGCACCCCTGTTTCATGATTTCGATACCATGATCGACGAAATAAAAAAGAGTAACGTACAAAATGCATAAATAATATGGAACTGTCAGTCAAAGACCGCCTTTACCTGCCGTCCTTTTTGCCGGCACGGGGCAACTTCAAGGACTTCAACCTCAAAAAAGAGATTCTGCGCAAGATCGCCATTCCGGACGAGGAGCGCAAAGCCATCGGTCTTCACGAGAATGCCGAGGACAAGCGCATCGAATGGGATGTGGAGAAGGAGAAACCGCTTGCCGTGGAGTTCTCGGGGGACGAGATGGAGTATCTCCGGAAAGCCTGCGAACGCATCTCGGACGAGGAGCTTCCGGACGATATGTGGGCTACCGTGTCGCGCATCTACGATTTCATTCAGGAGAAGTAAACCATCCTTTCTTTCTGCCGCTACTCTTTTGAAAAGAGTGCCCGGTCGTACTCTGATGTATGGTCGGGCTTTTTGTTGAAGTATCGTTCATGGCAAGACAGGACATAACAATGGACGCCGAATACGGTGAGGTGGAGACTTCCGGCAATATCGCCGGCAAGAGTTTCTACGACTTCCGCCTGCTCGATGCCGTCGCGGGTGCGGACAACGACACCTTCCGCTACGGAGAGATTACCGTCCCCGTCGGCTTCGTGTACACGTATAACGACGGCAAAGGGTTCCATGTCAGGATTCCCTATACGCCCGACATGCGCCGCCTGACGGTCCGTCTGGTTATGGAAAGCGGTTCGGGCGGCACGGAGTACCTGAGAAATCCTGCGACGGGCAAACATTGGTTTCCCGTCGTGGCGGAGACGGAAGCCGGCACGGCCGATATCGCCCTGGCCGCATTTTTCTCCCTCAATGAGAAGGGAGTCTACAACCTGCTGTCACGGGACGGTTACCTTGCCGTGTACAGCGGCTCAGAGACCGACTTCGAAATAGGAGCCGCCAAAGCCCAGAACGAGACGTTTCTGCTGAAAGCTTCAGCCGGAAATCTCTACCAACATTCTACGACAGGTGTCGGCCTCGTCGACTACCTGCATTCGAGTCTGGAAAACAACGGTCTTGCCGCCAAACTGCAGTCGGAATTCCTGTCGGACAAGGTCGTCATCAAGAATGCCTATATGGATTCTGCCACGGGAGAGCTGCTTTTAGAAACCGAGGAAAAGGAGGAGAACGATGGGTAAGTACAGGGTCGTAGCCGGACAGAATATCTACGATGTGGCCCTGTACCTGTACGGCAGCATCGAGGGAGTCGTGGATTTGCTCATCAACAACCCCGATCTCTCCTTCGCCACGACATTGACTGCCGGCCGGGAACTTGTCTACACGGACGATTTCGTTATCCGCGCCGATGTAGTCGCCTATAACGGGTTGCACGGCATCGTCCCCGCTAACGGTGAACGGCATGTCTATCCCAAAACGTTCACCTTGCCGCTTGCTGTCGTCCTCACGCTCGCTGCCGGGATCATCACCGTGCAGTGTGCCGTTTCCGGTGCGGGACAGCTGGAAATCGACTGGGGCGACAACAGCGACACCGAGACCGTCCTCCTCGCGGACACGCCGCAGCTGCTCACCCATACCTTCGACAACAAAGTCAGGGACAGGCGTCGTATCCGTTGGTTTACCGATGCCTGCTTCCGGAGTATCGACTGGAGCGGGCTCAAACCGCGGTCGTTGGTACTGGTGCAGACACTGCCGGTGGAGGAGCTGACGCTCACGCACGCCACACTCTCCTTGGAGAGCCTGCGGCTGCTTTCCGGAACCTACAGCCTGAACCTGTCGAATTGCGCGTTGGCCGATCTTGCACCGCTTGCCGAATGCCGGGAACTGATGACACTCGACCTCTCCGCCGCCCGACTGAAACCGACAGTCATAGATCATTACCTGACAACCCTTGTGGAACATTACGGCGACCGACGGAATTGCACGGTCATTTTACCTACAGCCCCGACGGGAACCTATCGGGAGCCGGACCGGGATACCGAAACGGGGCGCTACCGTATCGCCTCGGGCATGGAAGCCGTATGGGTCATCCTGCACGAGGAGGCCTGGAATGAGGGTGGCGCGTGGAAATTCATTATCGACGATATAACCTATACAGTGGAATGAGCCGGACGATTAAGGAGATATACAATGAAGCCGTGCAGGAACGCAACCGGCGGCTGGAACTGACGGAGTTCGCCAGCGACTCGAAGCTGTCTGTCATGAACGGTATCCTATGGACCGTAGCCGCTGTCATCTACAGTTTCGAGACGCTGCTTGATGTCTTCGCGGTGGATATCTCGGAAGCCATCAACAACCGGATCAACGGCACGCCGGACTACTACGCCAATGCGCTGCTGCAATACCAGCAGGGCGACGAGCTGACCGTCCGCGAGGACGGACTGGCTTTCGGGTATGCCCAGGTCGATGAGACCAAACGCATCATTACGCAGGTCTCCTATGTGGAGAGCACGGACGACAGCAACCTCGACAGCAAGCTGGTACTGAAAATCGCTACCGGCACGAAAGGACATCTGGAAGCTATTCCCGCCGAGGAGCTGGTGCCCATCAATGCCTATATCGGCAAGCTGAAATTCGCCGGCACACGCATCGAGGTCATCTCGACCAAAGGCGACGTGCTGGTGCCGCGTCTTACGGTCTTCTACGATGGTGCCGTTCCCGAGGCGGAGATGTACGACAGCATCGAGACCCGTATCCGGGACTACATTATGGGCATCGACTTCGACGCTGCGGTCTATGTCTCCCGCCTGACGGATGCCATACGCCGTGCCGAACACGTTACAGACGTCTATATCGACGAGACGGCAATCCCCGAGCAGGGCGTGTTTATTGCTTGCCACGATACGGACGGGCAAATCCAGCCCCTGCAACGTGTCGGCCGCATGACATACACCGCCTCGGGCTACCTGAAAGAGTCCTCGCGCAAGGACGAGGAGTCGGAACTGCCGACCTTCCGGGAAGCCATCACGCTCAAAGTCGAAAACCATGAGATATAAGCTGCCCATAGACCGTTCGGTGAACCGGCTCGTGCCGCACTACCTGTCGGGACGGCGGTTCATCCTCTTCGTGCAGAGCTGCCTCTATCCCTTGCAAAGCCTGAACGAACGGTTCCGTACGTTTGCACGGGAACGGCATATCGAGGCGCGCATGACCTCACAGGTCATCTATTTCGAGTGGTTCCTGAACTACCGGTTCGGTAAATACATCAAGGACGGCAAGGACCGCATCTTCATCAAGGACAGCACGAGTGTCGGTGTGGACCTGTACCACGAAGGGGCGGAATACCAGCGTCCTTTCACCGTATGGTACAACGGGGAACAGGTTACAACGGACAATGAGGCGGAACGCCCCCGTCCGTTCTACCTGCTGGCGGAAGAGAAGCTGATCAACAAGGTCAGCTTCATGGTCTGCGTCCCGCCCGTCACCATACCTCCGCGGGAACTGGTCTATATGCTTTCCTATGTGGTGAACACCTATAAGACAGCAGGCAAGACCTACCTGATCAAGATCGACGAAGACGAATACACCCCCAATAAGAATACAGGACAATGAAAGAATATATTGCGGAAACCGGCGGACGGTATACCTACTCGGACGATATCCTGAACTTGCAGGAACTGGCTCTCAGCATGAGTGCCGTTTTTGACGGCTGCTCGGACTTCATCATCTCCGGATGCGAGATCGAGGGTCCCCGCGTCTCCCCGGGTTATGTCTGGCTCGGCGGAAAGGTACGCCGTTTCGACGGCTGCGCCGATGCTGTCTATCCCTATTATATATACGAAATCAACCGGCATGAATCGGTGGTCTACGCCAATGAGGTCAACAAGCGCGGGCGTACCTGTTATCTCTGTGCCGGAGCCAAGGCTGTCCCGGATACGGTCGATCCGGTTACTGACAAACTGCCGGCGGCCATCGAGGTGACGGAGAGCTATGCACCCCGGTTCATCGACAAGTTCTTCGGCCGCTATGCTGTCCTGCTCGATACACCTTTTGCCCGGCAGACCGTCAAGAAGGATCTGGTGCTGGCCGGAACGTTCACCGGGCAGAAAGAAATCAGCTCCAAGACCGCCGTCTCCGTCAGCGGCGGGAACGGCTACATGCTCAAAGGCATCGTCAAGGCGGACGGCCATGCCGCCATCGGTGCCTACCTGCACGGTCTGCTTGTCAACGAGATTGTCATCCGGACGGACGGCACGTTCAGTTTCATGAAACAAGGCAAGGAACTGGCCAGGGTTACGGAAGACGGCATATCCTGCGGTACTTCGCTGAATGAAAACGCCCGGATCGGGGCTGTCCGCATCAAGGGATACGACATTTATAACACCTCGGATGTGACGGATGAGGGTTGTATCCGTATCAATTACCACGGCACGGAGGGCGGCGGAACAAAATACCGTGACTTTGCCGTGCATGACGGAAAAGCCTGCACCACACCTGTTTTGAAAGTCATCGGGCGTACCGCCACCCTGCAGGTCGGCGGACTGCTCTCCCTGCAAAGCACCGGACGGGGTATCGATATTCAGAATACCGCCTATACGAAAGACAATGCCAGGCTGACAAACCTGATTACCTGGCGTGACAGTGCCGCCGCGCTGCTCGCCACCGTCGGTTTCGACACCGCTGACAGTTTCCGTTTTGCGCTGAGGAACGTTCTGGGCGACATCGTGCTTGCCCCTTTGGGAGCGGTGGATGTGCTCGGTACGCTTAAAATCAACGGAAAATCCGTGTCCGACACCTATGTGACCGTCAGGGCCTTTACGGAGGCGATGGGAAAGAAAGTGGATGTGGTAGAAGGCAAACAGCTCTCTACCGAAGACTTCACGACCGAATACAGGAAGAAACTGGCGGCTATCACTACCGGAGAACTGACGGAGGGCGGCGAAGGTTATGTCACATCGGGAACCGTCGCGGCGGCTTTGAAAATGAAACTCTCCGCCGACGGGAACCTTTCCGATGTCATGGACAAGGCTGCCGCCCGGAAGAATATCGATGTCTATTCCAAAGCGGAAGCCGGGGAGGTATTTCTGGAAATCTCCGAAGGATTGAAGGAGCTGGTGCGCCTGACGGCGGACGAGATCAGCGGGCTGACGGCAGAGGAAGCCGCCGAACTGAAAGCAAAGCGGCAGGCGGCCGTCAGGGATACCCTCGATGCCGAAAAGAAAGGTATCGGGGAGCTGAAACTGGCCAAGACCTCGAACCTGTCCGACCTTCCGGACAAGGGCAAGGCACGCAAGAACCTCGAAGTCTATTCCACGGCCGAGATAGACCGGATGATGGACGGCAAGCTCGGGACTGACTCCGCTTACGAGGGCATTGTCTTCACAGCCGAACTCAGGGACAAACTGCTGGAAATCAAGACCGGTTCGTTCGCCTACATAGATGAAGGTGGCATTTCGCACGCGCAGGTCGAGGGATACGTGATGACCTCGCAGGTTGTCAGGGAACTCAAGAAAAAGGCGGAACGGCTGATGGGCGGCTACAACGCTTCCGAAAAGGATACCATCGCTACCAACCTGAACCTGTATACCAAGGTCGGGGCGGACGCCCGCTTCGCCGCGCTTGAAAACCTGTTCCAGGATTACATCGACTTTTTGACCGGGCAAGGAAAATCCCCCATGGAAGCCCGGCAGCTCCTGCGGAACAAGTTGGACGTGCTGTCCAAAGACGAAATCGTCAAGGACTACCTGCGCAAGGACGGCAAACTTTCCGACCTGTCCTTGCCGACAGCGGAGGCGAAACGGCAGGCCTGCCGCGCTATCGGAGCCGCCTATGCGGAAGAATACCAGCCCCTGCTGGCGGATACGGGATGGATGCACATGGAGAACAGCGGCTCGGGAACAGATACCCAGGGGCTGTTTATCCGCCAGATCGGGAATATCGTGTCCATACAGGGGTATATCAATACCGCACGCAGGGACGGCAGCAACTGGGGCGGCATCGTTGCCGTCATCCCGAACAAGATACAGCCCCCGAGATACAGCGTGCGCTGCAGCGCCGCTGACTGGAACGATGACCACAAGTACAACCGGGGCTCCTCGTTCACCATCTACGGCGGTTCGCGCAGGATACAGCTTTACGAGCGCGGTATGTACAATGTCAATGTAGAACTCAACTTCACCTATTTTGTATAGTCATGAAACATAAACTCAATGTAAACGGCGATATTGAAAGCCGCCGGAGGATTGCGGAGCGCAGGAACGTTCCCGTCCGTGAAACCGTACAGCAAACCATTCAACCGCAACATCATGAAACAGAAGAAAATCAGGCGGCAGCCGCAGAAGAAACCGTCTCCCCGGCAGCAGAAGCCCCGAAAGCGAGAAGACGGAAGACCGCAGGGGACGCTTAAGCGCTTTCCTTTCGACGAGACACGGATAGGCTTCATGCTCCGGTATGAGATGCCGGTAGTCTATCATCTGCTCCGCAGGTTATGCGCCACGCAGCAGCCCTTCGAGCCGGACTGGCAGGTCATACGGTCGGTGGCGGAGGCATCGAAAGACCCTTCCTGCGGCAAGGCGAAGTTCCGCCGCTACCTGGACGAGTACCGCCGGGACGGGGTCTATTGCCGGCGCGGGAAACGGCTCACGCCGGAGCGCAAAGCCTACTATGAAGGCATATGCCGCCGCAAGAGAGAAGAGTATATCCGCCGGAACCGCAGGAGGCTGCTTGCCGAAGCGCGGAACGCGCCGGGCGGCGACAGACTGCTCGGAGAGATTAAAAGCATTCTTAAAATGAAACGGTAATGCGCTGAAGGACAATGCCGGTGAGAAACATTCATGTACATGTATGGCTGTTCCGGGTAATTTGCCTAATTTTGTATTCCACGGTCGCTGCAAGACCTTTCCATATTGTCAAATGAGTATCCTCTTTCGGGATACGGTCAGCGAGACATCCTCTCCCAATTTTATCAGTTGAACGCGGACGGTGCAACCGAACCCGTCCGTCCTGTTACCAGTTTCTTTGCGATGCGGGTATACCGTGTCGCATTCTTCGGGCATTTTTAAATCCATAAAACAAAGCGTTTATGCAAGAAGAAGAAAAGAACAACGGCATGGAAGGCATGTCTGTCGAGGAAATGTTCCTCGGCGTTCAGGAATCTTATCAGGAGGCACAGTTGCGTGCCCAGGAGGAGAACAGGGCGTTCGCCCGTACGGAGTTCTTCCGCATGGACAAGTTCGGGACTTACCGTCTCCGTATCCTGCCCATCGCTCCCAATCCGGACGGCTCGCCGACACGTCCGGGCTATGAGTATCCCGTCCACCAGCTGCTTCTGGAGCTGGAGAAACCCGCTACGGGGAACAAGCCCCAAAAGATGTATGTCACTGTCACCCGCGCTACCGATGCCGGATATAGCGTTGATCCCATCGAGACTTACCGCCGCATGGCCGTCGAAGCCGCAAAAGAGGACGGGGACGACAAACTGGCGGAAAAGATTGCCGGGGGCTCGTTCGGAGGCGGTCTGAAATACAGTTACGGCCACTGTCTCTATGTATTCGACCTGGGTGAACGAGCCAAAGGCGTGCAGATGATGACCCTTTCCCATGCCCAGTTCAAGGATCTGGATGAGAGGAAGTTCAAGCTGTGGAGCAAGAAACTGGCCAAGAATCCGTCTTACCCGTGCCCGATTTCCTCGGTGTATGACGCCTATCCGGTGGAGATTGAAAAGCGCAAGAACGGAGCCAAGACCGAGTATGTCATTTCCATTGACAACGAATCGGAACCGGTACCGTTGACCAAGGAGGAGCTGACCGCCCTGATGGGTGCGCCGCGTATCCCGGAAATCATCTACCGCTACACCCGTTATCATCTGGGAGCCACCGTCGAGTTCCTCAAACAGTGCGACGGTATCTACGGCATGTCGCTCATGGAGACGGATGAAATGAAGACGGTCATCGACACGCTGGACGGTGAACTGCCCAAGGAGGATATATCCGCGTTCTCGTTCGACCGCCGTACGAAAGATAACAGAGAAAACGGGCGTGAAGGCGGAGGCATCTCGCTGGACGACCTTTTCGAACGTTATGACGAGCTTCAGCGGCAGGAACTCGGTGAGAAGACCGAGGAAGGCCAGGAGCTGCGTGCGATGATCCGCGGCTACATCGAGCAGGAAGGGCTCTCCGTGCGTGTCACACGCTCCACGAGCAACCGGGAACTACTCGACCTGATCGAAAGCGAGATGGAGGGTCCGAAGCCCAGTGACGAACCGGAGGATGTCCCCGGGGAGGAAGAAGAGCAGCCGGAGGAAACGGAAGAGCGTGCCGGGCGTCCCCGCCACCGCAGATAAGCCTTTCACAAGTTCTTGAATTCTAATCCGACGGGAGGCATCCGGGCCTCCCGTCCTAATCACAATCACTTAGTATGAAAGAGAACAAACCCTGCCTTTTGTTATTGAATGACATCCACATCTCGAAAGACAACATCCCTGCATTCCAGGCCAACTGGCAGGAGGCCATGGGAATTTGCAGGGAACGGGATATCCGGGAAGTGGTTGTCGGAGGAGACCTGTTCTTTTCCCGTGCCGCCCAGACACTCGATGTCCTGCTGGCCGTCAGGGATATGCTTGTATCCGCCGCGGACCATGACATTCATGTCACGCTGGCGGAAGGGAACCACGACAAGGTGAACCAGGAATCCCTGCGCGGATATTGTCATGTCTTCGACCGGCATCCGAATGTGACTGTCGTGGATGAGTACCTGACCCTGTGCCGCCCGGAATGGAAGTTCGCGCTCCATGTAATGAGCTATTTTCCGGAAGACGGCTCTTTTGCCGAAAGGCTCGGACGATTGGCTGCGGAAGCGCTTTCCGGAGAACCGGAGCACTTCCTCTACATCCATGAGGGTATCAACGGGGCATTGGCACAGCCTTCGGAAAAGGAACTGCCTGCCAGGATATTCTCTCCTTTCGACAAGGTCTTTGTCGGCCATTACCACAACCGTACCGTCATTCCGGGGACGGGAATCGAATATATCGGTTCCTCGCGCCAGCATAACTTCGGGGAGGACGAGGAGAAAGGATACACGGTGCTGTATACGGACGGCACGTACGAGTTTGTCAAGAACCGCGTGAACATGCGGTACCGTGTCATGGATATGCCGGCGGAACGTGCCGGGTTGCACCTGATGGACGAGCTGCGTGAAATGGAGGCCGATGGTCGCTACAAGGTCAAGGTGCGTGTCCATGCACCTGCCGCCGCGATGAAATCGGTGGACAAAGCCGCCTTGCTGGAAGCCGGAGCGGCGAAGGTAGAACTGGTTGCCGATGACGAGCAGCTGCCGGAGGCGGTATCCTCTTCGCTCTTCGAGAAATTCGACAGCCGCCGCATCCGGGAAACCTACGAGGACTTCTGCCGGGAGAAACAGATCGAGGATGTGTCGATGGGATTGGAGTATTTATCTAGAATAGAAAACAGATCATGTGGAAATTAAAGACGATAGAAGCCGAAAATCTCTGCGCCTTCCGTTCGCTGTCCTACATGCTGCGGCAAGGCGTGACGACATTGATTTTCGGCGATAACCGGGACAATGAGTCCCAGCAGTCGAACGGGGCCGGCAAGTCTGCCCTGTTGGAATGCATTGCCGTGGGTATCACGGGCAGCCCGCTTAGAAAGATACGCTCGGAGGAGATTATCAACGATGCAGCGGAAGAATGCCGTATCGCTTTGCGTTTCATCAACGATTCCGCCGCCGAGGAACTGCTCGTCAACCGCCGTATCCCGCGCAAGGGGGCTTCCTCTGTCAGCTGTACGCTTTACCGTGGCGGCAAGCAGGTGGTAACCGATGAAGCGGTACAGCCTTCGGTGGATGCCTATAACCGGTATATTCTTGACAAACTGGGTATCACACGCGACGAGCTGCTCAACAATTTCATCCTTTCCAAATACCGGTATGAGGATTTCCTCTCGTCATCGGACAAGGAGAAGAAAGAGGTCATCAACCGCTTTTCCAACGGTATCCTGGTGGATGAAGCCATCGCCAAAGTGGAGGAAGACATCGTGCCGCTCTCTGAAAAGAAACGGCAGGTGGAACTGGAACTGGCCGGGTTGGACGGGCGTATCGGGATGTTACAGGAGCAGATACGCAAGGAGGAGGAAGCCGGAGCCGAGCGGGGGCGTACCCGTGTGGAACGTATCATGGGACTGGAAACGGCCATAGCGGCCAAGAGGGAGCAGATCCGTACCGGGCACGAGAACGTGGACAGGCTTGAGGAACAGCTTGCCGGAGTGCAGCGGGCGGACGAGGCTTTGCAGGAACTGGAAGCCGGAGATACCGCATTGGAAGCATGTCTGGAAAAGATAGCGGAAATGATGTCCCTCTTTCCCGATGCCCGGCAGACGGACTGGGACAAGGTCATTGCCGAAAAGAAAGGACGGTTACAGACCGCCACAGAGCGGCTGAAGGATTGCGATGCCGTCTTGAAGCAGGCGGAACAGGAACTGAAAAACAGGACTGACGGCTGGGAACAGTTCAAGAAGGAGTATGCCGCATTCTGTGAGGCATACAGGGATCAGTCCGATACGACTGCGGAGAGACTGCGGGAAATCGACATCCGTCTGCGCGACCTGTCCGGCAGCATCGAGGAACTGCGTCATAAACGGCGTATCGTTTCTGCCGGTATTGACGGCCTCTCGAACAAACTGGCCGGCTCCATCACCTGTCCTTTCTGCGGGCATGAGTTTCTGGTGGCAGAACCACAGTTCGACATCGAGGCCGGCATGAAGGAACTGAAGCTCCGTCAACGGCAGCTCACGGAAATCAACGGCCGTATCGATGAGAAGCAGGAGGAGACGGATGCCGTGGAGTTGCAGCAGAACCG
Organism: Bacteroides sp. NSJ-48; assembly: GCF_014287405.1. Taxonomy (NCBI): domain Bacteria; kingdom Pseudomonadati; phylum Bacteroidota; class Bacteroidia; order Bacteroidales; family Bacteroidaceae; genus Bacteroides; species Bacteroides sp. NSJ-48. The sequence continues at coordinate 116,119 of NZ_JACOOD010000004.1, forward strand.
GCTGAACCATGAGCGCCGGATATTGGAAGGCAGACGCACCGGATGGGAGGAGCAGCTGGCCGGGCACGAACGGGCCATCAGGAATGCCACCCGCCACGTGGAAGAGGTGGAAAGCGGGCATAAACGCATCGCTTCCGAAATTACCGCCCTGCAAAGTGAAATCGAAGGTGTCCGCCGCAAGGTATTCGACGAGGTGTTCGGATTCATAGACGAGCGCAATGCCGCACTGAACCGCGGCATACGGGTAGGCAAGGAAGATATACAGGCTGCGGCCTGCGCCATCGACACTTTGCAGGCCACGATCCGGGAGCTGGATGAGGCGGCTTCACCCGACCTCATACAATCGCTCAAGGACACTCTCCGTGAAACGCGCGGGAAGTCCAACGAGGCGGCAGGGCGCAAGACGGCCGTCGATGCCCGGGTCCGTGCCCTGGAGATACAGCGGGAACGGTTCGTGCAGTTCAAGACCTATCTGGCCAACACGAAAATCGAGGCGCTCAGCCGTATCACCAACGAGTTCCTGCAAGACATCGGCAGCGACATCCGTATCCGCTTCGACGGGTATACCGTCCTCAAGAGTGGTAAGGTAAGGGAGAAAATCTCCATCTCACTGCTGCGCGACGGCATGGACTGCGGCTCGTTCGGCAAGTTTTCGGCAGGCGAAGCCGCCCGTGTGAATTTGGCGACCATCCTTGCCATGCAGAAACTCGTGAACAGCAACTGCGACGGGGACAAGGGACTGGATCTGCTCGTGCTGGACGAGATACTCGAGGCGGTCGATGAAGCGGGGCTGGCCTCCATGTTCGAGGCGCTGAACTCGCTCGGCGGTACCGTGCTGGTAGTCTCGCACGGGAATGTGGCTGAAGGGTATCCGCATAAACTGGTAATCGTGAAAGAGAATGGCGAATCGAGACTCGGAGAATAGCGTACTGACCCGGGAGCAGGTACTGGCGCTGGACATCGCCACGCATACCGGATACTTCTCCCTGCATGAGGCCGGGACATGGAACTTCACCGAAAGCAAACGGCGCAACGGCAACAAGATGCACGGCGCTTTCAGGACTACGCTGCTCTCGCTGCTCCGTCGTTACGGCATCCGCCGCGTCGTGGCCGAGGATGTGAGCGTGAACCGCCATTTCTACGACATGCGGCGGCTCTCGGAACTCAGGGGTATCCTGCTCGAAGTGTGCGATGAACTGGATATCCCGGAACCGGAGTTCGTCAACCCGGCTGTCCTCAAGAAATGGGCGACGGGAGACGGACACGCCACCAAGACGCAGATGGTCGCGGCCTGCAAGGACAGATACGGTATTGTCCCGGTGGATGACAATGCGGCGGATGCCTGCCACCTCTTCTACTATTACATCCGCAGGCACAGGCTGTGACAAGCCGACAACGGTTTGGATTTTTTCCGGGCGGCGGTAATGCTGCCGCCCGTTTTTTCAATTGACGCTCACGGTAGCTGACAGATTAGGACATGAGATTCATTATCAACCTTTTCAGTCAGTGGAAACGTGGAAAAGAAAGATGTGTTTATTGCGGTTCTCCAGCCTGAAGACGAATCCGCGAGACAGAGGGCGGAACTTCTCAGAAAATATGTGATGCCGCACAAGAATCTGATATACAGCATTTGTATCAAATATACCTATAACCAGGAGGACATCGAGGACAACTACCTCGAGGCGTTGGCCAACTTCTTCAAGTATATGGACAGTTATGACCCGGCCCGTCCGGTAAAGACCTGGATCTATGCCGTGACCAAACGGCTTGTGGCGGACCTGAACAACCGCAACAGGAACCGCATGCCCCCGGACGACAATATCGACATTTCGGAAATATCCTCTTCGCTGTCGGATGAGGACGAACCGTCGGGAAACAGCATGGGGATGGACAACTACCGCGAGTTCTATAACGATGACATCCTCTGGGCACTGGACCGGCTCAAACCGATTTACCGGGAAGCCCTGCTCTTGCAGCAGGCTGGTTACAAACTCGGGGAAATCATGGAAATCACCTATAACAACGGTACTTTGCAGACCAGGAACGTAGAAACGGTAAAAAGCCGCATCTTCCTAGCCAAGACGCAGCTGCGCAAACTATTGACACGCGATGGAGAGAAAAGAATGGATTGACGGATGCCGGAGGCTCTTTACACGGCTGGTCCGCACCACGGTGTGGGCGGATTTTGTGTTCCCTACCGGCGGCAAGTCGGACAGGCAGCTCGGGATGTGTTTCGACGGCTTGTGCCGGGAGGTCGTCTCCGTCAGTGCGGAACGCCTGTCCGACTTCTGTATCTGCCAGACATATGCCATTTCCGGATATGATACCGCGTATCGCAGGAAATGGAACGTCTCCCATTCATTCGGAAAGAAAGCCATCGGCCGCTATCTCCGCTCGGGAAAGGAACGCCGCTACCGGGAGGACCGGTGGCTGAAGAGTTTCGGGCTGTCACGGCATGATTTGGCGCGGGCAGTGGAAGACCGCCGCAGCCATCCGTTCGGGCGTTTTATTTATCCGGAATACGAGGAGACGACCAAGCGGCGACTGCTCTCCACCGAAGCGGGATATCTCGTCTGTGCGCTCTCCACGCTGATGTGGACGCCTTTCTCCCCGTCATGCTCAAAATGTGCGAAAGCGGAGCCATGCCGCAGAAGGACACAGGCGCGCTATCCGGAACTGTACCGTATCCGCTGTGAGGCGTGGCGGAAAAAGGAGGCGAAGCCATGAGTGCCGTCAATCCGCTCAGTGCCGAGTTCCTGTATGAACTCTATGCCACGGCGCTCAGACAGGAACCGTTGTGTGCTGTCCTAGCCCGGCATATGCGTAAGGAATACCTGCCGGACCGTTCGTTCCAGCAGGTACAGGAGGCGATAGCCGTACACTTCAAGACATACAAGACACCGCCGTCGTATGCCGTGCTGGCACAGACCTTCCATGAGGATTACGACGCCATCGAGCTGATAGACACTTTCCGGGAGTATGACGAGGGACAGAGTGCCGAGGTGATGACCGACATGCTGGAGTCCTACATCAAGGGGGTCCGGTTGCAGTCGGTCTATGCGGAGGTCGGGAAACTGTATAACGAGAACAAACAGGACAAGGCGGAGAAGACTCTTCGGGAATATGCCGAGTGGCTGGCAGGGTTCACGCTGAAGAGTTCCTCGTTCGTCGATGTGGCCGCGACTTTCAAGGAGCGTTTCGAGAGGAACCGCCGGCGCGAGGAGGAAGAGGAACGCTCGGCCGCCCCTCGTGTGTCCCGCTTCTACATCCCGTATCTGGATGCGCTCAATGCCGGACGTAACCTGCGAGGTCAGCTGACCTGTTTCCTGGCCAGCACAGGCGTGGGAAAGTCGCACATCGCCAAATGGATCGGTGTCAGGGCGGACATCGATGACGGGCTGCATGTGCTGCATTTCCAGCTGGAAGGTTCGGAAGAAGAGGCGTTGAACGCCTATTCCGGCGGACTGATTTCCAGGAACGCCTACTATTACGAGCGGGGAAAGATTTCGGATACGGAGATGAGACATCTGGAAAAACTGGTCGCCTCGTATGCCGGAAGCATCACGGTGCGCAGTTACCCGCGTTTCAATGCCCAGGTCTCGACACTCGACATCAAGAACGGCATTTCGGAATACAGGAAGCTCAAAGGATATAATCCGGACATCGTGATTGTGGATTCGATGGACTTGCTGACGGATGCCAACCGCCGTTCATGGGGAGCCGACCATGAACGGGCGAAGCGTATCGCGGTGGCTAATGACCTGAAGGACCTGGCGGCGGACGAAAAGGTATGGATGGTGGTGACTTACCAGTCTACCATCGAAGACCGGGAGTGGCTGAATGACGAGCGGAACGTGCTGACCGAGTACAACTGTTCGGAGGCCAAAGGTCTGGCCCGCCCGTGCACGCACCTTGTTTCGCTCAACCAGTCATCGGCTGAAAGAAAGGAGAACGTTATGCGCCTGCACGTGGCCAAAAGCCGGTTCTTCAAGAAAGGAGACACTATCAGGATTGCCACCGACTACGACAATGAGGTGTTCTATGACGGGCAGAGGACACTGAATCTGAACAGGGAATAAAAAGCCATCGATCCGGATGCGGCGTGTCGGTGGCTTTTTGACTTGTAACGACTGGAATGTTGAGAATATATGGCAGCTTACATGCGTAAAACCAATTCCGGACAGATACGATTTTTATTGTATGCCCTTTGTATTCCGCCATATCGTCCGTTCCCCATGTTATCAACAGCAGGTTTTCACATTTCAATTCCTCTGCCGCCTCCAAGACTTTCAGTTTCCGCTCACGGGTCTTGGCGTTCGAGATATCATACGACCTTTGTTCGAGGAAAGTTCGAATGACCTCGCAAATACAAATCCGTTATTTGTAGTAATTGGAAAACGATACTTTTCATTCAGTATGTTTATTGTACTGCACAAAAAATACGCTTTTTTTATGTAGAGAGTGATCATTTTAGAAAAGTACATCTCTACACCTGATAATCAGCCAATGCTGATTATCAATCTCCTTATTTATATATTGTTTTATCGATTAGACAAAAGCAGTCATTTTTTGTCCAGCCGGGAAGACAATTTCTCTTTTCCTTTGGGTGGAAAGACCTTCCATGATTCTGCCGGTCTATTTTTATTGGGCTAATCCGGATTCTTTTTCCAAACATTTCAAACCAACCTGTAGCGGTCACGACTATACCTTAATATGGAACTGTCGGTACAGGAATATCAATATCTGGTTTCGGAGATAACCCGCGAGACGGGTGCCAAACGGGACGGGAGCGGTAAGAACCTTATCGTTCCGCGCTGCCCGTTCTGCGGAAAGTCGGGCGGTAAGTTCGGTATCTACATCGGCAAGGCGACTGCCCACCGCCGGCCTTTCATGGCCCACTGCTTCTCCTGCGGGGCATCCACCCGTACATTGGAGCAACTTCTGGCGGCTATCGGTCGCATGGACCTGATGGTTTTGCAGACAGCTGACATTGCCGCACCGTTGAACCTGCACCTGCTGGAGAAGGACGAGGCGGAAGAAATAGACGACGAACTGGTGCCGGTCGAATTGCCGGACTTTTACAAGCGCACTTTCCGGCATCCGTATTTGCAGCGGCGCGGCTTCTGTTTCGACGATTACGAGTATTTCCCGGTCGGGATAACCGGCAGGCTCAATCCGCGCTACGCGGACTATGTCGTCTTTCCGGTCATCGATGACTGTACGGTTGTCGGCTATGTCTCCCGCCATACCTGGCCGAAAGAGGATATAGACGCCCACAACCGCAAGACCAGACATAGCGGCGGGTACAAGATCCTGCGTTACCGGAACTCCACGGAAAACGACTTTTCCAGACTCCTTTATAACTACGATGCCGTCCGTATGGATGAAACCGATACGGTCATCCTCGCGGAAGGTATTTTCGATGTCATCGCCCTGACCCGCAGACTCGAACTCTATGACAATTCCCATGTCGCAGCCGTGGCCACTTTCGGAAAGAAAATATCCGATGTACAGATCTACAAGCTGCAATCGAAAGGCGTCAGAACCGTAGTCATCGGTTACGATGGTGATGCCGTCGAGTCGGTAAAGCGGACGGCTGAACGGCTGAAACCCTATTTCGAGGTTTTCATCGCGGACATTGCTGATGCCGCCAAAGACTGGGACGAACTCACGGAAGCGGAAATCTACGGGATTTTCGCCTGCCGCCTGCTGTCCGTCCTTGAATACAAACTCAAAAAAGTACAGGAAAGATGATACAGGAACTTTTCTCATGGCTCGATGCACAACGGATAACCTATATCCCGGTCGATACGGAAGTGGTGGATATTCCCGGCTTCGGGCGGCTTTTCACGGCCGACCTGTCGGGAGTGGAATCCATCTTCCGCGGCGACGGGGACAAGCTCGTGTTCAACCTGATGGAAAGTCCGGATGTGCTGATGGAAGAAGGAATCTTCCATGTGGCCTTCCCGTTCGGCAGGAACTGGTACTACTATGACCTGCGGGAAGAATTCCGTTTCAACCTGCTGAAATATATCGGCCGGCCCAAGCCTCCGGTACATGATGTACCTTTCGTGAACCTCGGCATCCATACCTCCTACGAGCTGCTGAACGCCTGCTGCTCGCCGGAAGATTTGTGCCGCAAGGCGAAATGGCTCGGGCATACGGCTGTCGGCATCTGCGACCGCAATACAATGGCCGCCACGCTGAACCTTCAGAAGGAGTGCGCCAATACCGGGCTGAAACATATATTCGGCTACTCGCTGACAATGATGCACGAAGAAGAACGTGTCGGGCTGAAGATTTATGCCTTGGATAACGAGGGGCTGCATAATCTGCTGCGCATCCAACGGGCCGTCATGGTCGATTCGGAAGACAACACCCTCCGCTATGAACAGCTGCTGATGTATGCCGCAGGTTGTGTGGTGGTTTTCGCCATCCGTTCCGTCTACTGGATGGCCGGACACCCCAAACAGGTGAAGCGTATCCGGAAAGGTGCCGAAGCGGTCTATTACCAGGTCGACGCCAACGAATACAAGGCGGACCGCATCGACAGGGAGCAACTAGAAGCCCTGAAATATTATTTCGGCAACTGTTATGATGCCGACACGGATTCATTTACAGTAGAACCAGTCCTGATTCCGGACTGCTACTACATGGACAAGGACGATGCAGGGTACAGAATCGTGGTGAACAAGATTGCCACGGGAGCCGCCCATGAACAGAGCGATGACCAGTATTTCAAGACAGCGGATGAATTGTATGACACGCTCCGTCCTCTGTTCTCCGGGCAATGGGACTTCGATTCCCTGTTTAGGCGCATGTGCCGTCCCACGGTGGAGATTGCCGGACGTGCGGACGCCTCATTCGAGACCGGGCGAATGTTCATGCCGGAATACCGTATGCGACCGGAAGAGCGGGAACGGTATGGTGACCGCCGTACGATGTTCCTCCGACTGCTTGACGACGGGCTGGACCGGAAAGTGCCGGAACCGGAGCGGGAACGCTATCGGGAACGGCTGGACGAGGAAGTCTATATCATTGAATCGACCGACAATGTGGACTATTTCCTGGTGCAGTGGGATATGGTGCGGGAGGCGCACCGGAGAGGCATCGCAACTGGTATAGGTCGCGGTTCCGCCGGGGGCTCGCTGGTTTCCTACTTGCTTGGCATAACCTCCATCGACCCGCTGAAATACGACCTTATCTTCTCGCGCTTCCTCGTGCCGGAACGCTGCGGGCTCAGCTGGAAAGACGAACTGACGGTGCTTGCCCCGGACATCACACTCGGCAAGGGCGAACGCTATGTGGAGATGGAATCTGAAGGCAAGACTTACCGTCTGTGCACGGATGCCCGGATGCGGGTAATCCGTAACGGAGAAGAGCGGACGATATACGCAGATGAATTGATGTGTGGCGACGAAATCCTTTTTGACCGCCGAGATTGCTTGTGGAACCTAAAGGAACTCGAAACCCATGAATCCGACCTACGAACACCACCGTCCCTATGACGGTTGCGACCTTTACCGGGGCGATGCACTCGATGTGCTGCCCCTGCTGGCTGAAGAAGGCATCACTGCCGACATGGTATTGTCAGACCCTCCATACGGTACGACACATTGTCGATGGGACGCCGTGATAGACATCCCCGGGATGTGGAATGCTGTACAGGGCATATCCAGACCTGACACTCCCGTACTGCTGTTCTGCCAGCATCCTTTTACGAGCTTGCTGGGCAGTTCCAATCTCCGCAGGCTGCGGTATGCCTGGGTATGGGAGAAGACGCAGGCGACAGGCTTCCTGAATGCCGGGCGTATGCCGATGAAGGCGCACGAGGACATTCTGGTCTTCTACGACAGGTTGCCGAAGTATCATCCGATCAAGACGGACGGGCACAGGCGCAAGGTCGTGATGGCCGAACACCAGCGGAAATGCGATGCCGGCGAGATATACCGGAAGCACGACAATTTCCGGGATTACATATCCACGGAACGCTATCCGCGCAGCGTGCTGAAGTTCAAGACCGACAAGCAACGCTCCTGCCTGCACGCGACACAGAAACCTGTCGCCCTGCTGGAATACCTGATACGCACCTACACCGATGAAGGGGACATCGTCCTCGACTTTGCGATGGGCAGCGGCAGCACGGCCGTGGCCTGCCGGAATACGGGACGCCGGTTCGTCGGCGTGGAGATAGACCGGGAAATTTTTCAGACAGCACTAAACCGTATAACCCATGGCTGACACCCGGGAAATCTGGGTGGATATCAAGAACTATGAAGGAAAGTACAGGATCAGCAACCTCGGGCGTGTCAAGAGTCTGGAACGGCAGGTTTCGCATGACGGCATTACCTGGATACAACCCGAACGCATTATGTGCCATTGGTGCGGGACGACTTCGCTCTATGACTGTGTCCGGCTCTACAAGGGCGGTGTCGGGAAGAAGTTCTCCGTGCACCGTCTGGTAGCACAGCATTTCCTGCCCGACTGGAATCCGGGACTGGAGGTGAACCATATCGACGGGAACCGCGACAACAACCGTGCGGATAACCTGGAGATGTGTACGCACCAGCGGAATATGGAACATGCCATAGCGGGTGGCCTCAAACGGGATTACGGCGAAAAAAGCGTGAATGCCAAACTGACCAACGGGCAGGCGGAAGAGATACGGGTGAGATATTCTTCCGGCCAGGCTTCCCAGAACAGCCTGGCAAAACAGTACGGCGTCAGCCGCCAGACGGTAAGCGCGATAATACGATACAAGAAATATATCAGATGAAAGTAACACATATAAGAATCAGGAAAGCAGACGGGCCGCTGACGGTCATGGATGCCTTTGTGGACAAAGGACTGACGGAAGGCGGCCACGCTTCGCTGCCAGATATAGATGTCGACTATGCCTCCGACCGGCGACAGGAGATCAAGGATTACCTGGAAGAACGGTACAACGCGGACGGCCGCCAGCGTGTCTTTTCCGCCGGCACCTTTACCACGATGAAACTGAAAGCCGCCTTGAAGGACGTGGCACGCGTACACCGCGTGCCTCACTCCATCGTGAACTATATTACCGCCATGATAGATGACGGCACGGACTGGACAGGACTGTTCAGACAGGCTGCCTCCAACAGAAAACTTCGGGACTTTATCCAGACCTATCCGCTGGTCATCGAGGACGTGCAAGGATTGCTCGGACAGCCCAAAGCGGCCTCCATACACGCCTCGGCCATCGTTGTCACACCGGACACGCGGGACGGCAGGCCCGCCGAATGCTTCGATTTCCTGCCGGTCCGCAAGATGGACGGGGCACTGGTATCGGAGTTCGACGGCTATTCGGTCGATGAGATCGGATTGTTGAAGGAGGATGTGCTGGCGACAAAGGAACTTGCCAAACTGAGTGCCGTCATCGCGTTGGTCAACCGGAATTTCGGGCAGGAACTCACCATCGGGCGTATCACGCAGGATATGCTGGAAGACGGGAAGACCTACCGGCTGCTCTCGGACGGTAACACGCAGAATGTGTTCCAGTTCTCTTCACCGGGCATTACCCGGTTTATCCAGGATGTACAGCCGGAGTGTATCGAGGACCTGATCGCCGTCAATGCCCTGTACCGCCCCGCCACGCTCGACATCGGCGCCACCGATGATTATGTCCGTTTCAGGCGTGGCGAGGTGGCCCCGGTCTATAACTACGGCTGTTATGAAGCGACGAAGAACACTTTCGGAATCATGGTCTACCAGGAGCAGTTCATGTCCGTCGCCCATACGCTCGGGGGATTCGACCTCGGGAAGACCGACCTCCTGCGCAAGGCCATAGGAAAGAAGAAAGCCGACCTGATGGCCACGCTGAAGGCGGATTTCATTGCCGGAGCCGTCGGGAACGGATGCCCGGACTATGAGGCGGAGGAAATCTGGCACAAGATAGAGGTGGCCGGGAAATATTCGTTCAACCGCTCCCATGCCGCGGCATACGCCCTTACAGCCTATTGCGGGGCATGGCTCAAGGCCAATTACCCGTCGGCGTTCTATACCGTGGCATTGCAATGGGCGGACGACAAGGAGATTCCTTCGCTGATGGCGGAGATGGAACGCTGCTCGCCGGCCAAGATCGTGCCGCCGGACATCAACCGCTCCGGGACGGAGTTCTTCACCGACTATGCCACCGATGAAATCTTCTGGTCGCTTACCCGAATCAAGCAGGTCGGCCTCAGGACAGTGGAATACATCGTCACGGAACGCGACCGGGGCGGGGCATATACGGGTATCGAGAACTTCATCCACCGCATATTCCGTTACAAGCTCAAGAAATACAGTTACTGGGACGATCCCGACAACGCGGAAGAGGCCGTGAAAGTCCCCGTGAACGCCCGGCATGTCAAGCACATGATCCTTGCCGGATGCTTCGACCGCATCGAAAAAGCCGGGGCGGTTACCGAACGCTGCGCGCTGCTCGAACGCGCCGCACGTGAACTGGGATTCTCCCTTTCCGAAAAGGACTTCCCGCAGGACATGCGCGGGCGGCATTTCTTCTGGTCGCAGCAGCAGATTGCCGTGTCGGGTATCGGCAGCATCGACTACCGCCGCATCTTCGACAATTCGGAAGCCAGCGGGCAGGTCAAGGGAAAAGCCTCCTACCTGACCCTGGACGAGGTGGCACGGGACGAGAATGACGGCAGGCGTGCGGCTGTCTGCGCCACGGTGGTGGATGTAGCCGAGCATACCTACAAGGACAGGGAGACGGGAAGCCGGAAGCGTTTCGCCAGGCTGACACTCTCCCAGAACAACCGCCTGGCGGAGTGCGTGTGCTGGAACGACTATTACATGGAGCACCGCACCGAGATCCAGTCGCTCAAAGACCGGGTGGTCATCCTCACTGCCGTCATCCGTTACAGCGACTACAACGGATGCAATACATTACAGACCTATAGGAACTCATTGTTATTCATTCAATCCTGAAAAGATATGGCACCCAAGACAGAACAGAAGATATATGTAGGCATCGGGCTGGACTTCGAGACCGGAGGGCTGGACTGCCGTGAATGCGCCTGTACACAGATCGCCCTGCAAGCCGTCCGTTTCGACACATGGCAGGTATTCGACCGCTATCAGGCGTATATCGCCCCCTACGGGAAACAGGACGCGGGGCTTCCCCGACGCAAGGTGTTGCGTACCCGCCATGAACAGGCGAAAGAACCGGAATATGTCCCGATGAAGTACGAACAGACGGCATTGGACTATTCCGCCATTACCATGGAGATGCTGCGCACACAGGGTGTGGACATGAAGAAAGTCGCCGGAGAAGTCATCGCCTTCGCCAAACGCAGCACCCTCTCGAAGGGCTATCAGTGCAAGCCCGTGCTGGTCGGACAGAACATCGCTTTCGATATCGGATTCCTGCAACAGCTGATGAACTATGCCGGACTGGCCGCCGAGTTTGAAAAGACCTTTTCCGGTACCAAGGACTATTACGGCAACTTCCAGCCGCACTACATCGACACGCTTGTCATGGGACGGTTGGCTTTTGCCGCTGATCCGGAGGTTACTTCGTATAAACTGGAACTGGTAGCCTCAAAATTGGGGGTGGAACTGGACGATGCCCACGATGCGGCTGCGGATGTGACGGCCACGCTTGACATCCTGGGGGTCTATACCTCCCGTCTGCGCCAGACGGAAGGGGCGGCAATCGCTACACAGAAGAAAGAGAAAACCCGTAAATATTTCAAGATATGAGTATGGACACGAATAAGGAAGCCCAAGGCATTGACCGGGAACAGATTCCCGAGACCATTACATTCCGTACGGCGGACCGGATGACCTACGGGGCGCTGGGCTATGACGGGAACGAACTGATGGCGTTCATATCGGGCTACGACCTGGAAATCAAGTTCAACCTGCGGCTCATCAACTCGCTAGCGGATGCGGAGGCGTGTGCCGATGCGTTGGCCCAGGTATTCTATGACGCATTAATGGAGCAGTTGCTCAATGAAAAGGCGGATTTTGTAAAACCTCCGGGATACAAACCCGCTACTCTTTCAGAAAAGGAAGGAAGAACCGATGTCAGACAAGATAACGAACACGCAGGATAGGCCGGAAGAGAAACCGCTCACGGAGCAGGAGCTGCAATTCTGCAACCTCTATGTGAACGGCGGGCTGGAATATGCCGGACGGCCGAAAAAATGCTTTGTGGAGGTATTCGGTGAGGATACGGTGAAGAACCCGTATGCTTCGGCCAATTACCTGATGAACAAACCGCATGTGCTGGCACATATCAAGGCATTGCTCTCCTCGGAACGGTTCGAGATGGAGACGATGGCTGTAAAGCTGCAGGTGACCGAGACTCTCAAGGCAATCATGGACGAGACGGCCACTTCGGACTATACAGACCGTTTCGGTGTGCCGCTCTCTCCGGCACCGCTCAGGGCCGTGTCGGTCAATGCCGCCAAGGCGCTGATGGATATCTTCCCCATCAGGCACAAGGAGGAGAACCGCCTGCGTATCGAAGGCAGCGACGGCAATGTTATCTTCAATGTAATCGTACCCCAAAATCCTGTAAAAGATGGCGAAGCGGAAACGTAAAATCACTAAGGAAGAAATCGCCTGGTGGGTCTATCTGGCGATGATGATCGCGCTTGTCATCTATGGGTTCCGGGATAGTGCGGCAGCCGAGACTCTGCTGAGGGCTATCAGGGACGCATTCTCACTTTTAATGGAATAAGATATGGAACAACTCAAAGAATTTGTAATGAAGTACTTCAAGATCATTGTCGTGGTACTCTCGTTCTCGCTGACACTGTACATACAGCATGTCAACAACACCGCCCAAATTGCAGAACTGGAAACCAAATGTATCGGTTTGGAAGTGGAAATCAAGAACCAGTATGACCGTATCAACGCCATGAAGCTGGACAAGTCCGTGTTCGAGGCAACCATGATGCAGCTCAACACGGTACAGAATGACCTGCACGAAATCCGTGCCGATATCCGTGAACTTCTCAAATGTCAGGGAACGCACAAGTAAAAACATCGTGGAAAGACCAGTTATGAAAAAGAATGCATACGTTACCATCATCGCTTCGCCTGAACTCTCCGAAATGAGGTTGGACGAACTGGTCGGTCGCCGTGGACTGGTCGTTGAAGACCTCCCGCAGAACCGAAAAAAGAACCGGGGCGGCCTTGTATTGTTGGAAGAAATCTATATGGATGAATTTCTGTGGTTCATCCCCGAAGAATCAGTATCATATGAGTAGATTAAACAGAATACTTCTGGCAACGGTGTTGCTGCTCTGTAGCATCCTCTGGCTGCAGCACCGGCGGACAATACGCCTCACGGAAGAACGCGACCGATTCCGCATGAACAGCACCGCACTGCTTTCCGATGTGAAGCGGATGCAGATCGATTCAGCGACGATGGTCCTCGATGCCAAGGCATTGCGGCTGACTATAGATGAGTATAAAGAGTTCCGTGCCAAGGATGCCGAGACCATCGAAAGGCTAGGCGTGAAAATCAGGAACCTCGAAGTGGCTGCACGGCATGAAGTCGAAGTGAAAGCCCCGATAGATGCCGCCATCCGTGACACGCTCATTATCCGTGATACCGTTCCACTGCTGCGGCAGAAGGTGGAGATGGTTACACCGTATATCCAACTTACCGGGTTGATCGAGAACAAACGGCTCAAAGGCGACATCAAAGTTCCGGTAACCCTCAATCAGGCGGTTTGGGTAGAATACAAGGGATGGTGGTTCTGGAAGCGTGTAAAGGCTATCCATCAGTCCATTTCCAGTGACAACCCGTATGTGGAAATCAGGTATTCGGAATATATACGCATACAGTGAAAGAACATGTGTCTTTTATATGTGAAAAGTTCCTGTGACGCCGGTGCGCCAAGGAACTTTTTGCTTTTAGATGTGTTAAAGGCAGATGAATATTCATGCAATGGTTTCCCCGGGATTAGTTTTCAGGTGAAAAATTAAATAACAGATATATTCATGTTTAACCTGCCAACGGGTACGATATTAATAAACGTTTGGATTAAGGTTAGACGTTTACGTCTTTATCTGCATCAACCCAGCCTGTTGTCTCTGCATCAAACTGGATCGGATTCAACACAGCCTCTCCCTGATCATCATAACCACCACCGAAAATCAACGTGTAGATATGACGCTTGCCCTGTTCCCATGTATCTCCGAACGGAACATAAATTGTTTTGTATTCGCTTGCTGAACCCAACAGATAAGCTCCGGACTGCCGGATTTTGCAGGCGATCTCCAGATAACATTGCTTCGCATTATCGGCCTCCAACTTGCTTTTGGTGGCTGTTTCGGAAACTTTCCAAGCAGTCAGCTCCTGTGGTATATTCAGCATAGGAGTATTTGTGGTAATATCGGTAGCTTCGGTATTGCTATTGACCGTGATGTTTGCGTTTTTCACTACGGTAAATGCGTGTGGAAATGCTAAATCAGACGAACTCCAACTTCCCGTTCCATCGGCTGCCGCAGGCAATGTGAAGGCGCCGGCAAATTTGAAATTATGAATCTTGATCACGTCGATGTCCACCTGCATGTTATCGTATTGGGTCTTTGCTTTGAATACGACCTGTGACAGAATATGTTTGAAATTAAATTTCACTATTCCGTTGTTCATGTCTTTTGTCTGGCCTTTGGCCATGGCATACATCACGTCGTAGTTTGCATGAGTACCGGCTCCATACTCATCCATGCAGGTATAACTTATCTTTTGGACATCCTTGGTGGCTTCCCAACTATAAAACACCATCATGTCTTCACTAACCGTTCCGGGATTGAACGCGTAAAAGTCCAAAGCCTCGGTAGGCCAATAACGAAGGTCGCTCGCATTGTCATAATCCCACTTACCATTTTTGTACACGATCTTCACTCCGTCATGTTCAAATTCCGTGTCGTTCTTTCCCATGAAGGCAGTACCATCCGCCGTAAAAGCGAACACGTCGAAATCGGTGTTCTTCAAGTTGGTGTTGGTAGTAGGGGTAGCCCTCGTTTCCGCCGCATTACTTAACACGTTAAAACCAATCGCATTTCGTGAGGAGGTTTCCACATTCGCAATCTCCTCGTCTGAGCAACCCATGAGTAGAGCTCCAAAGATTGCCCAAAGCATTACTGTACTTTTTTTCATAAATAAAAACAATTTAAAATGATACATATAATTAACAAACTCGTATTACAACACTATATCCATATTCACATCATCCCAATCATCAACGTCCACATCAAATCCCGGACCGCCACTTCCCGGCTCGGATGGTACCTCATAATCAAAATTCAACACCAGATGCACATCACCGATATGCCCCGCTACCGGGACATCATGCACTTGGTCGCTCACGTCCTGTTCCAATACAGACATGCTGCCTGAACGGTTCTTGAGATACAGCCGGAAAACATTGGGCTCTCCTTCAAGTGCGGAATGTCCAAACGTATAGAATCCGCCTATAATCTGATTCCGTGAAACCATTCCATCAAAGAGCAGGCTCTCCGAAAGATCGGCGGGCAAACTGTCGCCGGACATGTTAAGCGAGCCGGACATGCCGGAAAGAGCGGCCCGCAAATCCGCCACCCTGTCCAGTCCCCGAATTCCGTTCACCTCATACGTGTAGTGACATACCATGTTTACGGGAGTTAGCCGTATTATCTTCGTGCTTCCTTCCGGAATGTCCTTGAGGATAACTCTGTCTATATGGTCGCCACACAGCCAGGGTGGGGTGACGGCCATTGTCTGGTTATCCGGCGACCGAACATCACGCGTATCGGCAGTAAAAAGCGTGTAACTGCCGTTTTCTTTCCAAACCATCCCGTCGGTATCGTAGTTGAAGCAAATTACCCGGTAATCATTCTCGGGGAGCTCCACTTCCCCATCCTCTCCTCCGGGGAAATCAAATATCCACGTGTTGCTTTCATCATCGGTCGGATAAAATACGACCCTCATGCCTTCAGGCTTGTCATGATTGGAAATCTTGGTCCAGTCGAATACTACCCGCACCGTGGCAAAGTGCGGATGATCGTAACATAAATCCTTATGCTCACAAGCCGTCAGTCCCATCCATAAAAATATGAACACCAGACTAAAGCGTATCAGTATCACTGCCTGCCTCCTTTCTTCCGGCTATAATTCCCCCGCCCGATCAACCACACCAAAGAGATACCCGCCTTGGTCGGGCCGAACCAGCGGCGTTTTTTAGTGGTCTGCCATACATAGTGACCGTCCAAAGGGATGTACTCCTTGTACGATCCTCCAAGGTAGCCGATTCCCAACGTGAAATCCACATTGAACCGATGTCCCACAGGTAACGAGTAGCCGTAAGCCACGCCTCCCCCGTAACTCCATTTATCCCCCAAGTAACCTTTCCCACCCAATTCGAAATCATAGGTGACGATCTGCCCGTACAATCCGACATGATGCCCGGAAAACGGTTTTTCCACCGCTCTCCGACCGAACCAGCGGCGCAACTCCACATCTCCCCCATAGATACGCCAATAATTATGCTTCCGATCACTTTTCCACCAGGCATACATCCAATTCCCGGCCACAGACCAGTTCTTCCCCAAACAGAACTCAACCCCGATGTCAGGTATCAAAACAGCGTCATAAAGCAAGTTTGTTTTCACCGCCATGCAAAACGGCCGTTTCTTTACCGGAGCTATGACGGTAACGGTATCACGGATGCACAACGTATCACGTGTATGTATATATACCGTATCTCTGACGGGATTTATCGGATCACTATCATAGCATATTTTCACCATCGACGAACGAAGTTTCGGAAAATGGAATTTATACAAATATGAGTATGGCCTCCCCCCTTTCAGTCTTTTCAGTTCTCCCCCCAAATAAGGGCTGTCCTGGTTTTCCAAACGGACGATCTTCTCCAACAAACGAAGGACATCCTCCCTCTCCGGAACATTCACATCCGCTCTCACCATCGTTATAAGTCCGTTCCAGTCACTTCCCGAAAAATGAAAATCCTTCTCCAATACCGGAATCTTTATATAAGGTGATATATACCGCCACAAAACCTCTGCTCGTTTTTCAGACAGCCTTCCATTCAATAGCTCCCCTCCTTCCGGGGAAGCTCCTCCTATTATTTGAATTTTCCTGATAAGACGGACGGAGTCGTTCAATGCGGAACAGATTTTAGCAAACCGCTCCATCTCGTTCCCATTGTCAAGTAAACATGTATCTATATTTACCTTTCCTTGATGAAAATAGATCCTTACCGAATCACGCTTCTCCTGAGCGGATATTTCTCCGCTTATACTCAACACGAGCACGAACAATACACATTTAATATAAAAAAAACATCTTTTCGTCATTTAATCATTTGTTAATATGACAATCCAAACCCAGGCTTTTACACCCCTTGAATTTCGACCGCAAAAATACATACCTATAAATCAACCTCCAAAGCAAAAAACAAGTATTTTAAACTTATAAATACTTAAAAAGACAACCACACAACAGCTACAACACTTACCACAGCAGCCAATCACGCTTACACAACAATTAAAAACACTTAACATCATAAAGGAAAGTACTTAAACATACAAAAAAAAAACAGTTATTTTTGCAGGAAACATTATACTTAATAACACTTAAAACAATAAAACACATGAAATTCAGCACAAAAGCCGCTACTTTTCTAAGTTCAATAAAAACTCAAACTTACGACAAAAAAGAAAGCGAAATGATAATAACGTATCAACAAAAACGTGTCTTTCATCTATCCCTGCTCATGCTGGCCTTATGCGCACCCATATACATATATTCAGTTCCATTTCCCAATGAACAGTTTTATTATATTAACAGCGTATTATTCCTGTTTATCATTATGTGCACTCTCGCTTATTTTAAAAAGAGAGTAAATCTGACCACGACCTTTTCCATTATACTGATAGCCATACATATCGAGATTTTTATCGAGATAATTTATTGCTCAATATGTAGCGGATATGAATATAGTTATCAAAGAGCATTGATAATGAGTAACATTACTATCTCTCTCTTATTTACCATGCTTTCCATCTGTGCCTATATGAGTAATATCTCCATCCTATTGTCCTCCCTTACCATAGCTTCCTATACAATCTGCACACTTATCACCGACGAACCGTTCCTATACAGTTATCTGCCTTTGATCATCATCATATACACCATGATCCCCTTATTAGGAAGATCCTTACACAGTAATATCAGCAGCTTGCTAAAAAGTAGCAACTTGCTAAAAGAGGAAGAGGAAATGCTTTTGAAACGTCTCCAAATGAAAAAGGAAGAACTATTCGCGTTCGCCGAGTTGTTAAGCGAGAATAACCCGGAAGAAAAGACAAGCTCCCTGTTAAACATAATAGGGGAACAATCCAAAGAAAATCTTTTTACAGCCCTTGCCGCATACCAGAAAAAGGAAAAAAGTAAACTTGATACAATCAGGAGAATATATCCCAATTTATCCCCGTCCGAATTAAACATCTGCCGTTTAATACTGCAAGACAAGACCGTCAGCCAAATATGCGAATTATTACATCGGAGTAGCGGAAACATAACCAGCCAACGAGCGAACATACGTGCCAAACTCGGACTGAAAAAAAGCGACAATTTAAAAGAAGCATTACAAGAACGCATGAGGCTGTATGAAGAAGAACACCGGCAAGAGGACTTTTCAGCCATGCGTTAGGGATTGCAGAGTAAAGCCCACAGCCTTTAGGCGAGGACTTGAAACGTAAAGCCCGACCGTCCCACGGGAACGCCCAAAAGAAAAAAAATCCCCCGAACATTCATCCGGGGGACATTCAGGTCGTCACGTCAAATAATCCGATATTCGTAGACCCGGAACGGGGCATTGAAAGCACTCTTGGAGTTTTTCATTTGTCAACAGGTTATTATCTTTGGATAGGTAGCTTTTTGACTTTGCTATTGGGCGAAATCGCATTGTTTGTATTAAAAAACAAAATAGGATGACTCACTATAATCTACTTCGTATTTTTCCATAAATGCAATCCTTGCCAAAAAGCAGTTTGTTCGGGTGGTTGTTTGGGCGTTCCCCCTTCGGGTCGGGCTTTCCGCTACAAGTCCTCGCTATGCTGTGGCTTTTCCCCTGCAATCCCTAACGTGGGTGAAAGGGTTTTCACTATCTTGCGCTTGCACTTTGACACACGGGGCTTCGGCTGTTCGCCGAAACTTCCCGCGCCCCGTCCCGCCCGAAAGAGTTCCCCGGCGTTTGTCCGGCAGCCGACATTATTCAAGGTAGTATTCTATAATATCTTTTATCAGTAGCTCTTCTCCTTGTTTCCATAATTTCCAGCCTTGTTCACTCTTTATTGTATCGCCTTGTACCTCAAACGGTTTTCGGACTTCTGTATTGTCCTTGAAGCAGACTACCGTCACCATGCGAAGATAGTCTTCCCAAGAGATATAGTAGGTGTCAAAGTCATGCGTTCTTTTCGCTGGAATACCATTTATCCGCATGAGGCTGCGGTTGCGTTGCATCCTGTTTCCATGCATCATAATCTGCCCAGATGAACAGTTGATCCATGCCGTTTTTCCGCTTTCCTCGTTCAGTACAATTTCAGCCCTTCCCGCCATTAAGCCCAACACTCTAAAACGGAGCATGGGAAAAGTGTAGGTCAGACTTGCCGTCTCTTCTAAGTATTCATGTATGTTGCTTCCGGATCTCCATGCCAAGGGCATTAACGTATCTGATTCCGAAGAGTAACGATAGTAATATCTGCCATCTTTGCATGAAGCGTTATTCTGTCCGTCCTGCCATTCCTGCGGATTGTCATCCTTCCTTTTCCGCTCGGCAATATCCTTGTCAAACGGATACTGATGCAGTGCAATGCTATCTTCCGGCTCCTTGCACGTTGCTGTCCGGTATAATGGTATGACGGGGTTCTGCTCGGCTATGACCTCCATGAACCCAATACCCAAAGGAGCATATAATCCATTCTTGCGTTGGAACTGGAAATGATTGCCTTGTATGAAAAGGGAGGGAAAATCATCGGAAGCAATCCCCGTTATTATATCCGCTTCGCCAATAACATCCGCTGTCCGTTGGTCTTGTTTGCATGAAGATGTGCAGGCGGACTCATTGTCTGTCGGAGGCATAGGCGGCTTGCAACTCATGACCGATGCAGCCGTCAAAAGTAGTGTTATGATGACGGTTTTCATCTAAGTTTAAGCCCCACCTTCACCATGCCATGTGCAGGTTTGGGTATTATCTTGATAGTTATGCTGTATCCATTGCCCTGATTTCTCACCGTCGGTGTATTGTCCCTCAATGGTTATATAGGGTTTACCCTCCCATGTTGATTCCACACGATACGAACCGTCGAGTTTTCCATTACGGTAGTGGCATGTAGTCTTGCTGCGTATTGCGCGGCCGTCCTCGAAGATTTCCCATTCCTCGCCATCTTTTTTCCCGTCGATATAATGAGATTCAAAAATCTGCTTACCCGTCTTGTTGGCAAAGCGACGTTCCCGCCCGTTCTCCACACTCTGTTTGTACTCCTTTTCTATCTCTATTTTTCCGTTACGGAAATAGGTCTTTACAGTTCCGTCTATCTTGCCTTGTAGTATGGGTGTTTCCTTTCGAGGAGTAACGCCGTCTTGGTAGTATTCCGTGAATGTACCGTTACGCTTGCCCTTGACATATATGCCCGACTCACGCAATACCCCGTCACGGTAGCGATGATAGTCACCGTTTATCATGCCGTCTGAAAGTTTCACGTGTTCTTCGTCAAGCCCTCGTATAATGCGATATTTTCCCTGCAACGGCCGTTTACTGTCTTTTTTATAATATACTGTGCGGTGTGCATCATCCGTCAGGGGCTGCAAATCATTCCATTCTACTGTTTGTTGTGCGGAAACCGTGCCGCAAAGCAACAAAAAAATGTATAGTATCAACATTCTATTCATATGTCGTATATTTTTATTTTTCGAGGTTGATAATGTTCTGTGGCAAACTGATTTTCAGGGGGGGGCAAACCGCTTATTATATTTATTTTGAAGAAATTTCTCCATTCTTATAGCTTTGCTATAAAATAAAGCATTAATCCAACTATTATATTCACTCTTCAAGTTTACTTTTCACCAATTTCAGGAATTCCTCCTTAGTCATGAACCTGTCGAGAAAATCATTCAGTCGTCCCTCATTGGTTACTTCCGTGAAAAATTCCTCATGATCCGTACTCCAGATGACAGGATTCTCAGGGTCGTTATCTGACAGGCAGATGAGATAGTAATTGGGATAACCGTCCGTATAAAGCAGCTCTACAAAATCCGGAGTGGCACAATTTGAATACTTGATGATTTCACCCAGCTCTGCATTATCCGTAAACCAACCATTCCATTCTTCAAAATCCGATGTCCCTTTTTGGAATGGCGTAAATGGTCTGGCAACCCAAAACAGTTGGCGGCGAGGTTCTTCATCCAAGGTAAAGAACGTATCTGTCATTTCCTTATAGAACGCCTCCCTGTCAGAATTGAACAACTCCATATGCTCATCCACCCAATCGCCCAAACCTTCAATCGGCTCTGTATCTTCGGCAGCCAGCCAGGGCGTGTCCACCGGTTTAAGGAACAAGGCCGTATCGAATGTAATGGCACAGAGATCCTCTTTCAGTGAATTCCCTTTCAGGTTTGCTACGTTGCCGCCCAGTAGCCTGATTCTGTCTGTTATTTCCTTTTTCATGAGTGCCGTATAATTTTGTTATTATTTTTGTTTGAGATTCACATGCCCGGACAGCCATTGGAAATATTTCCAGTCTTCCTTGAAAATCTTTTCCCCTTCGAGCATATAGGCGCGGAGAAGAAATTCAGTTGCATTGGTTTCATCCTCCATTTCCAGATAGTTCTCGCCAAGGCGCAGCAGGATGAAAGGATTGTCTGTCTCTCCGATATTGTAGCATTTGCGGAAAAACTCCAGCGACTTGCCGTAGTTCCCCATCATGAAATGGGCGTCACCGATTGAGCCGGCGAGCCAGAGATATGCTTCCCAGTCTTCCTTCGGTTCAGGAAGGATGTCCAGTGCCTCTTGGAAACAGGAGATGGCTTTCGCGTAATCTTCGCTTTCCATCGCCTCATTTCCCGTTTCTGACAGTTCTTCGATTCTGTCGTACAGTTCATCTGAAAGTTCCATATTCCTCTATTTTTCTTTGATATTCTTTGATGCCCACATCCCGATATCCTGCTTGCTCAATGCCGCAGCCATCAGGTCGGGGAATTTGTCAGGCGTACAGGCAAATGTGGGAACACCCAGACCGGCAAGATACTCGGCATTACGCTTGTCGTAGCAGGGCGCCCCGTCATCGTTCAGGGCCGGAAGCACAATCAGCTGCACACCGCTGGCCACAATGGAGGCGAAACGCTTGCGCATCTCCTTCTCGTCACCGCCTTCATAGAGGTCGGTCACCAGTACCAGCACAGTGTCCTGCGGCCGTGTGATCACACCCTGACAGTAAGTCAGGGCCCTGGCTATGTCGGTTCCTCCGCCGAGCTGGACACCGAACAACAGGTCAACCGGGTCCTGCAGGTCATCGGTAAGGTCAACGACCGAAGTGTCGAACACCAC
Source organism: Bacteroides sp. NSJ-48 (assembly GCF_014287405.1). Classification (NCBI taxonomy): domain Bacteria; kingdom Pseudomonadati; phylum Bacteroidota; class Bacteroidia; order Bacteroidales; family Bacteroidaceae; genus Bacteroides; species Bacteroides sp. NSJ-48. Next base: position 138,705 of record NZ_JACOOD010000004.1, read on the forward strand.
CATACGCGTATTGACGGACGGCAGGGAGGCCAGTACCGAACCGAAGATGCCGGAATATACGACAGAGGTTCCCATCGAACCGCTCTGGTCGAGACAGAGAATGATGTCCTTCAGAGCCTTGCATTTTCTGCCGTAGCCTATCCTGACTTCCGGAATGACGGTCTTGTACTGGGGCTGGTAGTTCTTCAGGTTCTTTATGATGGTCGTCTTCCAGTCTATCTCGTTGTAACGGGGATTGCGCCTTCTCGCCGAACGGTTCAAAGCACCGGTGACGGCCTGCTGGGTCGGGGAAGAGAGCTTCCGCAGCAGGTCATCCACGACCTTGCGTACAACCTGACGGGCCATGTCCTTGTTCTTTTCGGGAATGGCCCTGCCGAGTGACATCAGTGTAGCTACCAGATGTACGTCAGGGACAACTGTTGCCAGCATCTCCTTCTCGGTAAGCAGCGAATCGATATGCAGACGCTTGATGGCATCCCTCTGGATGACCTGCACGACGGTCTGTGGGAAAAACTCCCGGATATCGCCAAGCCAGCGGCTTACCTTTGGGGCCGACGACCCGAGTCCGCCGCGGCGGTCACTGTCATAGACGGCTTCCAGCGAACTGTCAAGGCGCTGTTCTTCCACCGTCAGCGTTACACCCGTCCCGTCAGCGGCATTCCCGCCGAGAGCCATACGCCATCTTTTCAAATATTCTGTTTCCATGTTCTGTTCCTTTTTTATCCGATTCCCAGAAGTCTGCCGAGCAGGGGTATTACTTTGGATGCATCCCCGTCATTGCAGGAATGTTCCCCGGAGGCGATTCCGGTATCGGTTCCGTTCAATTCGAATCCTTTGGCCTTCTCGCCGAGTTTGCGGCGCTCGGCTGTAGTGAAATTGCTGAATGTACGTCTGATCACCGGCAGCAGTTCTATGAAATTTGCGTCGCTCAAACCGCAGAGCCAGCCGTTCACGAGCTGCCACAGGTTGTCGTCCAGCAGCAGTACCGAACCTGATGCACGCAGGAATCCCTCAAACCAGTATGCGATGTCGGAAGGTGCGTTGCCCACCGATGAATAGAAGCTCAAGGTGTCACGCATCTCTTCACGCGATATCCTGCCCTTGTCGTAGAGTATGCGTGCCGCGTACCCGGAGAGCAGCGGATGCGCTCCTGATGAATTGCGGATCTGCTGCACGAACCCATACCACATGCCGTTCAGCTCTTCGTCATCAAGCGTGGATACGGCATAGTTGGTAGCCGACAGGTGTTCAAGAAGTTCTCCGGCTGCCTCCTCGTCGATGTTGATGCAGACGAGCAGACCTCCTGCAAGGATACGTGCCACCATGGCCCGGAGCATGTTGCCCACCTTGCTGAAATCCAGATTGCGGACATCGCCGTAACGGACGATGTTCACCAGGTCGGGAACCGCTTCCATCATCTCCACAATGTCTGTGGATGCCGCCGACAGACGGTCAAGACGGATGGTCATCGCTTCCACAAGCTCCGGAAGGTTGGCCGGAATGACCCGGTCAAGAAGTCCCGTCAGTTCGGGGATTCTGGTGATTCCGGTCATGCGGTCGGAGACGTACTTCTGCACGGCTTCCTCCACGGTATTGCCCCAGACTGCCCGTTCTATGATGCAGACAATCTGTTCCGGTCTATGGTAAAGACTCCATTTTTCCTTGAAAGTACCCTTGCCGCCTGCGGTTTCCGGCTTGGCCCAGTCTATGTCAAGCAGGGCCAGGCGGTGGAAGAACAGGCTGCGTTCCAGGTCGGTCTCCTTGCGCAGGTCAAGTGTCATCTCCTTTATTTCCGCCGTGAAAGGAACACGCAAGCGTTTCTGCTGCCGTTCCACGTCAATCAGGAGAGGGACTTTGGGTACCGCTTCCGGCACTTTGCCCAGACAGTTGCCCACGATGAGCGATTCCCTGACGAGCTGCAGCAGCATATCGTCCCCGAAGCCCATTACGGTGGTCACCGCCTCGTTGTATTCCTCAAGCGTCGGGGCGGGCAATCCACGCAACGCAGCTGTCGTCTGCGCCAGACGGACTGTCTCGATTACGTGGGCCACCGAGATGTCCATGTCCTTCTTCCTCAGAAGGGCCGCTATACGGCTGACCCACCAGGTGCCGTCATCTTCCGGATGATGCCACAGGTAATGATACCATCCCGGAGAGTCTATGCCGGCCCCGTAACCGCTGCGGAAGGTGAGCCTGTCATACGTCCACGGAATCCACGTGCATTCCGCCTTTACCTTCGGGAGCCCTTTCAGCAGCTCGTTGTCATCCTTCACCTTCGGCATATTCTCCAGTGCCGGGACATGCCATGCCCCGCAGATTACGGCTATGCACCCGAAAGGTTCCTTCTGGGCCGCTCGTATCATGCGACGCATCCACGCTTCACGGACAAGGTTCCTGCGGGAGGTATGTTCCGGGAGGGCTTCCCTGAGCGCGGTCACAGCTTCCTTGACGGCCTCGAAGATGCCGCTGCCGTCTCTGCGCTGTTCTATGTTCATGTTCCACCACGATTCACCGTCAGTATAGCCGGCAGCTTCTGCCAGCAGGTCAAACGGATCACCCGGCTGTTTAATAGCTTCATCATCCGCTTCTACAGGCTCGTTGCCATCCTTCCTTTCCGCTTCGAAGGCAAGGGAATGGGCAAGCGGGAGATCGAAGAAGCGTAAGGTGACATTCTCCCGGAGAGCATAGCGCAAAGCCTGCCATTCCGGCGAGAAGTCGGCAAACGGATAGAATACGGCATTCTGCGGCACATCGGGTTGATAGCCGAGCAGGGCTACCGGAGGCTTCATCTGCCCGTAGGAGACGAACGGCATGAGAGCCTCGGCCTCCGCCGGTCCCTCAAGCAGTATGAGGTCGGGACGGATACGCTCAAGTTCCTGCAGGATGTTCCGGCAGGAGCCCGGCCCGTGATGACGTATTCCCAATAGATGAATGTCTGTCATATTACTTGTCTCATGCAAAATACGTCAATCAAATCATATCTCTTGAAGCCCTGTAGATGTCTTTCCAGCCCTCACGGTTCTTGACCACTGTCTCCATGTATTCCTGCCATACCACTTTGTCCTGTACAGGGTCTTTCACCACGGCACCGAGGATGCCTGAAACGAGGTCCTCCGCATGGATCTGGCCGTCACCGAAATAGCCGGCCATGGCAAGGCCGTTGTTCACCACGGATATGGCTTCTGCCGTACTCAGTGTGCCGCTCGGGCTCTTGAGCTTCGTCTTGCCGTCGCCGGTGGCTCCCTGACGCAGCTCACGGAAAATGGTGACGACACGACGGATTTCATCAAGGGCAGGTTTCTCTGCCGGCAGCTGCATCACTTTCTCGAAGCTCTCCACGCGGCGGCGGACAATGTCAACTTCTTCCTCAAGCGTGTCGGGCAACGGGAGGATGACCGTGTTGAAACGGCGTTTCAGTGCGCTTGAAAGGTCATTCACACCTTTATCCCTATTGTTGGCCGTGGCTATGATGTTGAATCCGCGGATGGCCTGCACCTCCTTGTTCAGCTCGGGGATGGGCAGGGTCTTCTCCGAAAGGATGGTGATGAGCGTATCCTGCACGTCAGAACCGATACGGGTAAGCTCCTCAATGCGGCCGATCTTGCCTTCCTGCATCGCCTTCATCACCGGGGTCTGTACCAGGGCACCCTCACTCGGCCCCTCGGCGAGAAGACGGGCATAGTTCCAGCCATAGCGGATGGCCTCTTCTCCCGTTCCGGCGGTACCCTGTACTATCAGCGTCGAATCGCCTGATATGGCTGCCGCCATGTGCTCGCTGACCCAGCTCTTGGCCGTACCGGGAAGACCGTACAGAAGCAGCGCCCGGTCGGTGACAAGGGTGGCCACGGCAATCTCCATCAGGCGGCGGTTGCCTATGTATTTCGGTGAAACCTCAAAACCGTTCTTCAGTATCCCTCCCATGAGGTAGGTGACCACGGATTGGGGTGACATCTCCCAGTTTTCGGGAATCGGGTTGGTCTCGTTCTTTTTCAGTTCATGAAGTTCCTCTGCAAACTGTTGCTCGGCATGTTGTCTCAGTAAAGTGCTCATATGAATATCAATATTTATTTTTCATTTAACAAAGTGTCTATTTCAGATTTAAGATCCATGAATTCCAGCATCTTCGAGCAGAACTCGTTCATGGACGGCGAAGCCTCCGCCGAAGAGGCGGCCTTGGCCTTGATCAGGTTCCTTAGATGTGACGGGATATGCATGGCAAGCCGTTCCGCCATGTCTGCGGCATAGTACAGGTAATCCTTTTTCAGAATCCAAGACATGACGCTGGAAGAGAATTTCGGGCCCCATGCCTCGTAGTCGTTGCCGTACCATGAGTCGGGTATGAATCCGAAATCCCGGACCGTTTCCGGCCAGCTGATTTCCTCCCGCTGGGAGGGAGTGAGCATCGCCACGAGTTCCGGCTTGCGCAGATAGGAAGGGTCTTCCTTCAGGGTGTGGAAAGCCCACAGCCCGTCCGAGAAGTTGAGTATCGGGTCCTCCAGCTCCAGGAACTTCCTGAAAGGGGGATGCTTGGCGAATTTTCTCGCGGCCTCTTCCTTACCGCAGCCATATACCTCGCACCAGAAACTCAAAGGCACCCGTTCGGCGAGCTGCCTCAGGATGAATTCGGAATCGCCCTCTTTCTTGTTGGAGCTTACCTCGGACAGCCCCATGGCCTTCATCTCCGGGGTGTATCCGATCTCGTCGTATGACCATCCGGTAAGCATGTTGTGTCTGATATGTCCACGCAGGAGTTCGCAGCAGCGCATCACCATGGCTGAATCGGGAATCATGCACAGAAGTTTCCGTGCCGTTTCCTTGACAATGGAGCTGCGGTCCGACTCCAGCACTTCCTGTATGAAGAGCTCGTCGGCCTTGCTGATGTTTATCCGGAGACATTCAAGCAGCTCGTTGCGCTGGTTGGCCGGTTCGCTCTTCCAGTCTTTCCGCAGCAGTTCAAGGGCTGCGGCAGAATCCTGCTGCCTGAATCTGGCAAGCATCTCCTTACGCTCGCCGTGGGTGGCCGTATCCCAAGAATCGGTGATCCCGCATTCCTCTCCGACAAGGCCCATCTGCCTGATCAGCCATAAGCCTCTGTTCCCGACGAGATTTTTCAGCAGCCTGCGTTCTTCAAACCGCAACGGATTGTTGCGGTCATAGGCACGCCGGATAAGCGGCTGGAGGTATTCGGGCGAAATGATTTTTCCCGACCCCTGCGTCAGACGGTAGGCGTAGGCTAGCATATAGCGTGTACCGTGGAGTCTGGAAAAGAGTTGACTCCGGTCCTTGTCGAAATACGGCAGTTCCTCTTCCGGGGCTGTTTTCACGGGGACAATGCCTTCCGCTCCGGCCGGTTCCCATCCGGCACGCCTGTAGGCGAAGGCGGATGCGGCTGTCATGTACAGGAACGATTCCGTGTCTTTGGCTTTCCCGTGGATCCCGTCAACCAGAGTCTGAAGGGACTCGGGAAAGGCTCCGGGAACGAATTCACGGTTGGCTGTTCCAAGCAGTGCAGCCTGTATGATAGGTTCAGTTACGTTCATCTCTCCAAGTATGATATTCTTTGTTGTACCAAATGGATTTCAGTTCCCATATATCCCCGTTTACAATGACCAGCGAGGCGAACGGATTGCCGCCGGTAATGGCGAGGATGTCGATGAAGGTTTCCTCGGGCATCGCCACACGGACGGCATTGCCCGCGTTGTCCAGCAGCGTGTAGTCTTTCCCGTTACGGGCAACCCTCACGTCATCCACAAGCAGGGGGACGTCCTCGAAAAACGGATTCGTCAGCATGGCCGTGCGGTACACCGCGGCAGCCTGCTTCAGGTTAGGGCTGCACGCCGGCACAAAGTTTTCTTCCGCGAGTACGGACTCCCGGAACAATGCACGCCGGCATGTACCCGTGCCGTTGTAAAAGCATAGCGCCCCTTTATAGGCACTGCCCGGAATCCAGTTCTCGGTGGAAAAGGTACCGGCAACGGCAAAACTCAGGTATCTGGCGAAAAGTCTGCTTTCCTTTCCGTAAAACCAGTAGATGTCGGTATTGATATCGTTGACTTTACGGGACTGCTTGTGAAGCACGAGCCAGCTGTCCGCCACCGGCTCTCCGGCAAGGACGTTGTCCTTGGACTGGGGATATCCGATCTGCGTGCGTATCTCGTCCTTCCATTCTTCGGGAAGGCCGTCCATGTTTCTGTAGCTCTGCATGAGCAGGTACAGCCTGCCCATGCTTTCCGTCAGGTCGGATTTCCAGCTTTCCGAGTCGAAGTCTATAGCCTCCATGGCTCTCAGTCTCCCCGCAAGTCCCGGTGCCTGGGCATCCACCATCCTCCGGGCCATGTTGTCAAACAGGGTATAGGCACGTTCCGGAACATTCAGGAATCCGTTGCGCACCAGGTCCTTCATCCATACCTCAAGGTCGGATATGCCTCCCAGTACCTTCTGGTGCCGCTTCTCCTGCCTCTTGGCCTGAGCCGCTTCATCCACAGGGGTTTCGCTTTTGGCTTTCTGCTCCTTCTTTTCGGCCTTCTCCGTTCTTTTGGCAAGCCACGCCGTCACCCATTCCGGCTCTTCCGCCTGCGTGAACTGGTCAGGCTGGCGGGCGTACAGCAACAGCAGGCCAAGCCCATGCTTGCACGGGAATTTGCGGCTCGGGCAGGAACACTTGAACGCAATGTCATTCAAGTCTATCACCGTCTGGTAGGGATTCTTTCCGCTTCCCTGGCAATGACCCCAGACGGCACGTCCGCTGCATTCCTTCAGTACCCATTTGCTCAAGGTCGCAAGTCCTTTGCCGGCCTTTACAGATGAGTCGTCGGGAGCGAGCTGCAATATCTGTTCTTCTGTCAAGTTCAATGGCATACGCAACAAGTTAATTGGTCATTGGTAAATCATTCCCTGTTCCCGGCTGCATATTCTCCCGTGTTGATGTCAAGTACGGGACGCTTGGGCTGTATCAGCGCGTCTTCGTATTGGCATTTCCACTGGATGCTGCGGTCCATATCACCGTCTTTGATTCCATCGATGGTTTCTCCCGAATCTATTTCGTTGCCGCTTGTAAGCAGATAGGAAGCCACGTTGTAGGCATGGTTCACTATCCAGTTCGGATCAAGTCCGCGGAAGTGGTACTGCAGGTCAGGCAGGAACAGCGTGTTCATCCCGAGTGTATCGACCAGCATGTCGTCGGAACCCTGAATCGTGAAGAAACGGACGTTTACGGCATAGCGGATGAACCGGTCAGGACCTTCTATCTGATTGCCGCGGATTTCCTCCGCCTCGAACAGTTTCCCGCTGCCGCTGAAGAAGAACGCTTCGCAGGACGGGAACAGTTCGGCGAGCGCTTCAAGGTAGTCCATTTCCAGATTGGCACGTTCCAGAGAAGACAGGCCGCGGGCAAGGAAGTCCGTAGCGAGCATACTGTACCGGCATTCCTCAAGGATACGGTCACGGCTTTCCTGGCAGTCCCACATCTGGCTCCGGGTGAAGTCGTCCACGGTCTTTCCGTCAAAGTCCATGCACGAAGTCATCAGGAACTGCACGGGTGCTTTCCCGTCCTCAAACTCCACCATGTGGTCCAAAGCTGTGATGAAGACAGACTTGTCATCACCTTCGCGGCATTCTACATTGCCGAAATGCTTCCGGCATACATCAGCCACCCTCTGCGTATCCGGCAATTCAACCGGTTCCTTGAACAGAAGGTTTATAAGTAAAGGTCCTCCGGGCTGCAGTTCCTTTGTATTTAGGTCTTGTTGAAATACTTGATTCATATTGAAATGCTTTTGAATGTGAAAGAATCGGTTAATCCCACCAGAAATACCATATTCTGGATTGACGCAACGTGTCGGCAAGACTGCCTATGCCGTCACAGCTCTGGTCCATATCCGGACAGAAAGCATATTGCTGTATTGCGGCTTCCATTGCTCTGTCTTCCGGAACGGGAGCTGGAAGTTCATACTCCAGCTGGTCGCTGGTAAAGGTTCCCGGAACAGCACCGTATTCCTCGTACCAATACTTTGAGATGGCCATCAGTTCGGGGTTTGCAGGACAGTCGTTCCAGTTGCCGAATGGCAGGTACGCGAATATTTTCCACGGCTCCGTGACCGGAATACGGGCAAGGATCAGCGGATGCGTCATGTTCGTATCGGTATTCCAGTAGCTCGAATAACGGTTGTTGTCGAATCCGCCTTCAGGCTCTTCATCAATATCATCGTTGTCCTGCCCGGTCAGCTTGTCAAGGATGGATTTCCCGTCCATGACAGGAGCCTCAAGCAGCCTTCTGCGGAATTCATTGACTTTTTCCCGGTTGAATGTGTAATCATCCGAGCTTTCGCTGTCAGGATCCGAGTTCCCGATTATGTTTTCCCACAAACCTTCATCGACATTGACCAGAACGGGGATGAAGCCTTCCCGCACGCCGAGCCGTTGGGCATAGGTATAGGCTGACATGATAGGGTCATCGTCACTCATGGATGGGAAATAGGTGCATTCACAATCAAGATAATCCATGAAGGCACGGGCCAGTTCGTCTGGCTCAACGGTATCTTTGTCTATATGCAGCCCCTGCCAGTTGGCGAAGCGTCTGTCTATGCGTTGTGACATTGCCTGGTAATAATCCTCGTCATACGGGACAAACAGGTATGCTTCCTCTTTGAACTCATCGGAATGATACCTTTCCGGACCGAAATAATCCAGGGCGTGGTTGTCAATGTCTCCGGGATAAAATGGAGTTTCGTTGGCGCCATAGTAACTGCCATAATAGTAGTCGGCAAATGCACGGCCCTGTTTATTGAACAGGAATCTTGTAAGCTGCCCGTTCAGGTTGTCCTTTATGAACACCCTCAGGTCATCATCGGCCGAGCCGCTTTTGATCCGGGACACAAGGTCTCCGAACTGTTCAAGAAAATCATCCCTCATAAGGTCATTTACCATGCACCAGCGTAGATATATTGCCAGATGATTGTAGGCCGTAATTGTATCTAACGGCAGATCCTTCTCTTTGAACTTCTCCAGATGGCCTTCCGCATCGTCCATCACTTCATCCGTGTCATCCGGGAAATCGGGACCGCCATCGGCATCGTCTTCGCTGCCGTATGAGATTTTCAGAGTCACTTTGTCCGGAAGGGCAACACCCTGTCCACGTGTTATCCTATGTTTATCGACAGCAGAGAAGCCTATGGTTTCTCCGTCGTTGAGAACTGCATCGTATTCCAGAACATATCCTGCCATGCTGGCCAGGAAGTCTCTCACCTTTGACGGGTCGGCATCCACGTCAAGGACCTCCATTTCGTCCTTGCCGAAACACTCCATTCCATAGGTGTAGCCGCTGATTCCCTTTTCGGTACGGTAAAGCCCGAACCATATCCAGTTGTATATAGGCAGCGAATCCTCCTTCATCATTCCGGAAAAGCCTTCATAGAAACGGGGCTGGAAAACGACACCGCTGGTATAGATACCGGTTATATTCTTCTGGTGGCAGCAGACAGACAACAGCTTCACGTACAGTTTACCTCTTTCGATCAGGGACTCCTCTTTGCCGATAACGGCAACCATGATGTGGGCCTTATGCTCTTTGGCTGTTTTTTCGGCCTCCGACCACATGTAATTGTTCTTCGCGCATTCTTCGGCTTCGCCATTAGGTACGGGGGCAGGCATCAGGCTTACCGCCGCCATCATGTCACCCACGTCGAAGACCAGTGACTCGGGGTTCCGTTCCTCGTCAGATTTCTCTTCAGCGGTGATGTCCCACTGTTCTTTCAGATCTCTGATGTATTTTTCCTTGTCCCAGCTGTTGTCGGAGAGCAAGGCGAATCCCACGAATGTGCCGGCCTTTTTCTCACGTTCCTCGGCCTGCTTTGCCTGTTCCATCCAGTAGGAACGCACCATCTCGACAAGGGCCGTAGCATCCTTGACAGCCGTCTTTTCGTCATAGGGTTCCATCTCACTGAAGGTATGGCCGCAGTCTGACAAGCTGTCTCCTTCGTATCCACCATTCACGCCCAGCAGCCATTCACTGTCCTTGGTATCCTTGTATTTGAAAATGTAGTAGGTCATATCGTGCAGTACGAATGTTCCCGTACACTCGATCTCCGCTGGCTTATGTCCCAACTCCTGCGAGTGCGAGAGCCAGGCTATCATTGCAGCCAGAGCTGCTTCTTTCTGTCTGTTGTCCATATTCTTATCCCTTAGTTCGATATTTTCAGTCTCTCTTGTTTCAATATGCGTGTTGCTTGTGGCGCATGGCTCCACTGTATCGGATTCCTTCACGTTTGAACTGTTCTCCCGCTTCGAAATCTCCTCCATACACTCTTCGATGACTTCCTTGGCACTGCTGTCCTCCGGATCAAGTTCCGCCCAGCGTTTGGCATATTCTATCGCTTTTTCTTCTTGTCTCATAAGATATTGGTATGCGTATGCCATACGCATGTTCCAGTTCGCATTTTTCTCACCTTCGTCACGCACGGTCTCCATAAGTCTTATTGCCTTTAGTAGAACTCTGTCTCCTTTCCAGCGTTCTGTTCCTTCATCATTGTCACCGATAATGGCATAATTCTCATATGCACTTACAAGCAACATTTTTATCCTGTAGTCTTGTTGCTCTTCAGGTATTGCCTCCAAAGCCCTGATAGACTTCGTGTATTCGTCCTTCTCATTCCACTCTTCTATCTGACTGAAGAATGTATCATCTCCCGGACTGTACGAAATGCCATCAGGACTTTCTCCTTTCCATGGTTCGCTGTCTGAAAGTCTACATAACTGACCCTGCCTACAGAATTCGGAAAGGTAGAAAGAATACTCAGGATACTCATCAAGCAAAGGAAGCAAAGTTGAGATAAATACTTGCTGGTTATAGACAAACAGGTCGATATAGCTGTATTCCGTTCCGGTTGCACCCCCTGTTATCACACCGAGATTGCCCGGTTCAAGAATCTCTTCTGTTATCCTGTCTTCAAGATCATGACGGAAGTTCAATATATTATCTTCGCCAGCACCATTCTGGAAGACTATGTAAAGAGCTTGTGCACCGAAACCGTTGGCATGGTCAAATATCTCGGTTGAACCATGATAATAGTCAGCTACGATGGAGCTCAGACAGGTAGATCCTACTATCACATCGAAGCGCAGTTCATCACTTTCCTTCGGGGTCAGTTGATATCCCGTATAAACGTCCTTCGGATTCTCGAAGAATTCATGGCCGTGGGATTTCACGGTTTCCTCTATGTGCTGTCTCAACCCGGACAAGGCAATCATGCCTTCCTCAATGCCTGACGCTCTTTCTATACCATTGACATATTTGAATGAGACACCTTCTCCCAGTACAAGTTCCAAAATGACATGAAAGTTTCCGTCACTATTTTCTTCCGGTAAGGCACAAAGATTTTTGTCGTAATACCTGATGTTGAAGTTTTCTCTTTTTTCGTCATAGGATGCTTTTACCATGATCTTGCCCATATCGACATCGGTATCGTGTACACGGTATGCGAAAGACCCGACCTTGCCCGGGTTGAAGGGGAAGAACTTCCATTTGCCTTTCAGACACTCCGGCATACAGGATATGATGTAAGGATAGATGATGAAGAGATCCGGCCATCCTTCGACCGAGAACGTGAACTCATGGTCACCTCCGATATTGAAGTGCATGTCTTCCGATATCAGATTGGTTCCTTTACTGATAAACTCCATGAAGGCATCAGCTTCCTCCATGGATTTCGGATTCATCATGCCAGACAGCTTTTCTTCGTTTTCTACAAACCAGTTCCAGAATTCTTTCACTCGTCTGGTTAACGGCAAGTGCATATTGCACTGACGGATGATACTCAGGGTGTATTCATCTTCCGGATTAAGTTCCCTTGCCTTGCTGAAATAATCCAGGGCCTCCCGATAATTGTTCAGAAAATACTGGGCATATCCCATTCTGAAATTCCACCGTTCATCTTCAGCGCCTTCCTCCCTGACGGATTCGAGCAGTTCCGCGGCTTTGGCATATTCCTCAATATTGTTGTACGCCCTTGCAAGAAAGCCGGTCGTTTCAAAATCCCGTTCGGCTTCCGGAATCTGTTCCAGTGCATCGATGATTTCCTGATGCTTTTCGGCCTTGTGCCATTCGTCTATCTGCTCCATCAATTCGTCATTCATGTTCTCTCCGGTATATATGATTTGCTTTTTTTCCGGTTCTATAGGCTGGTCTGCAACCAAAGTCGGGAGGAATTCACTTGAAAGTTTTTTCAGGTCCTCTAACCGGGAGGCACACAACGTGAAGAGGGTGTACTGGTTGGGACACAGTGCATGACAGCTGTAAACGGGATAAGGTTCTTCATCCTCTGAATCTTGGTCGATACCCATGTCATAGAGGCGGTATTTTCCGCCGTCAAATTCCCTTTCTTCAATCATTTCCTCTTCCACATCAAGGAAATCCGGCTCACCATCGGTAGAGTATCCGGTGCATCTAACCGTGTGCCAGTTGTCTGCAGCCGCATCATAATAGACGAGGGTGCCTTCATCCGTATCTTCGAGATAGCTGCCCGGTAGGCTGAACCTGATCTTCCCGACCTTATGGTTGACAATTCCGCGCCGGTAGCCGATGGCAAATTCCGTTTCGTAGGGCGGTATCCCGTCAGTCGGGACAGGAACACAACCATGGAGTCTGCAAAGTTCCTCGTATTCCTTTTTGGGGAAAGGAAGAGACGGGTCAAGTGATGCTGTCGTTTCCAGCTCGCTTATGATGTACCCGTTGATACGGGCATCTTCTTCACTTCTTTCTGACGGCATGAAATAGCAGTCCTCCCACATGGCATTCAGGGCCATGCCTCTATGAAAACGTGCATCACGTTCCGAATTGTTCCAGATGAAGAAATCATCGGCAAAAGATTCGATTCCTTCTTCCCGGATACGCCTAACGACCTCTGAAAGACAGAAAGAACCCAAAGGTGAAATGACAATGCCGTTGTCTGATTGAGGGTAATATTTATTGATATCCCAACAGAATAACAAAGACGTGCTGCCTTTGTCCTTCTGCTCCTGGATGATTTCAAACAGTTTGGCCAGCCACTTGTGAAAATGTTTCTTCTTCATGGCCTCAAAGTCCCTTTCCGTGTAATAGTCCGTCTCGTCTTCAACCTCAAACCGGGTACGGGTCGCCTGTTGAAGTCTGTCGATGAACTCTATTGCTGCCTTGTGGAAGCCGGGACCAAGCATGTTGGTCTGGCAGTCTCCGTTTACGGAAATGACGTTGTCTGTATTTCCTTCTCCCTCATGTTGATAATTTAGGAACAAGTCGCCCAGCCTGCAAAAACTTACCGTCGAAGATGATTCATCGTGCTCTGCATTATAACCGGACTCAACAGCCTGACTTTCTACAGTCTGTTGAAACTTTTCAATATCCTTGATTTTAGTGTGAATGGTGAATCCAAGTCCCATAATTTCATTATTTTGTTTATAAATGCAAGATACCGATTTTATTCCAACTGGTCACATTTAATTTGTTAATAATAACAGAAATTTGGCACTATTGTAATACAATACGCCTTCCACATGGAAATCCATGCTTTTAATCATAGTTTAGCAACATTTTGTCAGTTCACTACATTGGGGTACAAGTTCTTCCGTAACACAAAAAATCCCCCTCCCATGAAAATCATGAGGAATTTAAGCGCATTTGCAGCTTTGTGTCAGAGGATAGCAATGAATTCACTCATTCTTGTCATTCTGGCCCAGAAAGGCAAACTGAAGTCTCAGGATTTCATCCATCGGAACGACTTTTCGGACTCTGCTCTCCAGACTTTCCGCCTCAGCCCAAAGGAAAGGATAAAAAGCTACGCCCTCACTGCTCTTCAGTTTCGAAGCATCGTTCTGCCAGCCGTCCCATCTGTAATCGGTATAGAACTTATCCGTATCGCCATGCAGACACCAATAGACGAATTGTCCAAATTTTATCTCCATATCTTCCATCTCCAGACAGTCGGGGGCAAAATAGCCGATATTGCCGTCGTCAAGACAGATGAACAATCCTCCCAGTATGTCTTCGCCGATCACTATCTCGTTGAACGGGAACAGACTGTTTCTAGTGACAAAGTTTAGTTCTCCCGAACCGTACAGCCTTATCCAGTTGTCAATGACTATACCACCTGTGTTTTCAAGGATTGCAGCCATCAGGCTACCGCTCTTGATCCGGTACTTCTCTTTCATTGCCTGCCTTGCTGCTTCATCCAGAGGCAGCACATTTATCGTTTTTGACGAACTTTTTATTTCATCAAGTATTCTCTGAAACATTTCATCGTTCATAGTCTTTATTTTTTTCTGCTTAAAATTCTACTTTTCATCATACTCATTCAAAATAAATTGCACATTTATCTTGAACGTTATACCCATAGCATTTGCCGGAGGCCGTTATTACTTTTTTCATGTTTCTGTAAATCTTAAAACTCCATATCCTCCGTCCATTCCAAAGAGTCCACCGGACAAAGCTCTACTTTCTTCATTTCGTACCAAACGGTCAGCAATATCCTAATGCTGTCAGGCGTATATCCCTTAACCCATGTACATTCTACAAATTTTCGTCTGCCGTCTCTGATTTCCTCGAATGTGGCATGGCTCAGCAACCCTACACGGAACTCTCCAGCCATGTCCTCCTTTCTTACTTGCATGGCATAGACTGGTTTCCCGTAGCGTGTCGTGCGCCCGTCTTGGTCGATCAGACGCTGCAAGACTTCATTGGGCGTTTCCTGACGGGCTACTATGGCAAAACGTAGTGAAAGGTAATCCCTCCACCTTTGCGGTACTTCAGTCCGCTCATTCTCCGGCGGCATTGTCTTGTCCGAAAAAGTGGGAAACACAATATTCGCCGCCACCACCATAGCCACGATAACTGCCCAATAGACTGCTATTGCTCGTTTCCAGTAACGGGGACGTTCACGGAGTTCCTGCCGGACTTCCTTGCATATCTTCTTGTCGTCAAAAAATCCCAGAGGGATGGCTGACAGCAGCACCGCCAGACTCGCCAGACCGTAGAAAACAACCTTTTGTGGCACGTTTACCAGATGTACATACCCGTCTTGTCCCCTTGCCGCCAGAAATGTGCCGGCCAACAGGACGAATTCCGGGAGGATGCTCAGGAAGTATATTCCGGCAGCAAATGCCTTTCGCTTCCTTTTATTGTTCCATTCCGTGAAATGCGCGTAGGAAATTTTATGCAGCATCACCAACAGGCGGAAAAAACGGCTGAATATGTTTCTTCTATTTGTCATTTGAGTATTTCAGTTATCCATTTCAGAGCAGTTCCTAATAAAACCATTGCGGGAATAAGAAGCAAATAGAGAGGGAAAAAGAACAGGTTGCGCCGGAAGGGACTGAACTTGCGTCCCGCATAATGCTGCATGACCGCTTTCCGCCGGGAAGGCGGGTATATTTTGCCGAACAGACGGTCTGTCATGAAGACAGAAACGGAGAACACGATTAGAAGAACGGCTCCAAACACCTCGAATGCCAAGTCATCCAGAAAATGACCGCCTATGGTCAGAACCGGCATGAATATAAAAAACGTGATACAGGCCCACAGCATATCACTCCCACGGGATTGTTTGAAACTGACCTTGTGATAATGCTCCCATGTTATTTCTCCCAACCAAAACAGATAGTCGAAGAAATAATAATGTCGTTCTTGCTCTTTATATTCCTGTTTCTTCATTCTAAACATAATGTTCGGCAGCCAATCGCTGTTTATGGCAATCTTTTCATTTCGCTCAATTACAAATATATATCATAAGGAAGAAACTTCAGAACATTCGGTCTTCCTTTTTTCTATGGTATGCTCAAAAGCATTTTTTGGGGATGCTTGTTTGGACGTTCTCCCTAAGGTCGGTGGAGCTGTCTCGCCCGAAAGTTTCCCGGCGTTTAATCGTTAGTTAGGGACAATAAAGCAAACCCCTATCCATAAATGACTATACAATTCCAACAACATCGAAGTAGTGTCAGTACAAAATGTACCAACAGTATTTTTCCGCTATACTTGAAACGATAGCAGGCAGATGCGACAAAGCCGATGGCACTCCAACCAATCGCCACCCGGCTTGTAAAGATATAGTTTTCGGAAGATTCATAGCTCCAACCTAATCCTTCACAACCTATCGGGTAAAGTTCCGGATGCTTTGAGAATTGTATAGAATCACTGACAACCATCCACAGCAATAGCAGACAGCATAGTCCCCACAATATCCTTAATACCAATCTTGATTTCATATTGTTTTGTTCATCATTTCAGGTTATCGTGAATGGTCTAGCTCGATGTACCAACCTTCCTTGATGGGCTTGTAAAGCGTGGTGTCGTTGTACGTCCTGCGGTAGATCTCGTTTAGGTCGCCATGTTCGGTGATACGGATATTCCGACGGCTTCTCAATCCGGGATCGTAAACGAAACTCTTGGACGTTCCTGCATCTACGATACCGTGGGAGTAGTACGGCATAAAAAGGCTCACATATACCGAATCTGCCGTTTCCCATTCCCTGCGATCAACAAGGATAAAACCGCATCCAATCTCTGATAACAGGGAGTCGAGTAGGATTCGGTCTGGCTTTAACAGCCCATATACCGGGAGGTCTTGTTCGTCATTTGATTCATAGGATGTATCACTTTGCTCCATTGAATCAAGTATAATGATCCCGTCAGGAGAAAACGGCGGGTAGTGAAAACTACCTTCTGAACTCTCTGACATGATTTCGTACACCTTGCGGAACGCCGCCTCGTGCGTGGCGAAGTGGCGTATCATTTCCTCGTCCGATGGCGGCATGGGTGGATCTCCGCAACTTGCAGCAAACAGGCTTGCTAAAAGCAGGATTATGATAGGTATTCTCATTTTCTTATTTATCTTATGTCTGACGGATAAATAGTCTTCAATGGTTCTGCCCTCTACTGGCGACCTTAGTTTCAATAATTATAGCCCCGTTGATTCCGGCTATACCATATTGGCAGTACGCCTGTTTGCCGTACAGTATCTTAATCTGTACATTTTCCACATTGTCCTTGATTATTTTATTCAACTTCCCAAACACTGCGGAATCTCTTACCATCGTACCGTCATAGATCCACAACAAATCCATTCCGTTTAATATGCCTTTCACTGTTTGTGCGCTGAAATATGGGCGATTATCCCCGGATATACGTATCTCACTGTCTGAAATACGCTTCAGGTATTTCCCATCCAGCGAAGCGGATATTGGCAAATCTATGTCTATGCCTTTGGTAGCTGTCTGTTCGGCGTTTGGCATGCCGATACGTCGCAAACAACCGTCTTGTGCAATCACATAAAACAGCGTGTAAGGCGGAAATAACCCCATCCCCTTGACCTTTACGCGCAGCGTGTCTTCTTGCAGAAACAGACGGTGTGCCGGTTCTCCTTCCAATCTGTAAGAAATGAAGCCGCTATCAGGCATTTCCACACACCGGTTACACACTTGCGCATGGGTGCAAAGCACACTGCAAAACAGCAGAAGCAGAACCGTTATTTTCGTTTGTTTGACAGACCAACACATTCTTATTTTTTTTTACTTGATTCGGTATAATATCCGACGGATAGCTGACCGTTATCCGCATTTACATTTCATCAAAAATTGAATCTAAAAGACTATTCAATTCATCGTCTGTAAAATTGAAATTTTCTTGTTCAATTTTCATACTCTCGTATATTTCAGCCATTGCCTCGCCTTCGGTAGAGAAAAACTGGTCAGCTGATTTTATACCGTACTCGTCAACAAGCATTTTCCTAAATACTTGTTTAGCTTTTTCGATTTTACTTTCCATATCTATTTCCTTTGTTTATTGCGGATAATAAAACTATTATTAAGCCTTTATATCCCCTCAATTTTGCCGTCATTTTTATATTTCTTGTTTAATGTTCATATCTTATTTTCGACTCCAATATCCCAAAAACCTACTGAACAGTATCATCATAACCAGATACAATACTATTATACCATTTATCTCAACAAAAAGCACTAAGTCACCTGCCGTAGGAACACTTTCATACGTATTTTCGGTTAAATACTTGCCTTCATATCCTAAATAGATGAAATAATACTCGTATGTTTTATATACACCATTGAATAGCAATAGTATAATGGCAGACAATCTGAATTTATTATGACGCAGAAACAAGTGGAAGAAAAGGTCAAGAAATATGAATAATACGCAGATTACTACAAAACCAATCAACGCCATCAATCCGTCCACCGCGGCTCCCGGACCATCATTAACTTCAGTTATGCTCATTAATTGGTTGGGCTCCATCAAGACAAGAGCAAACATAAGTAAGTATATTACCCATGCAATCAGTTGTCCAACTTTTATTTTAGCTATCTTCATTATGGTTTATCGTATATGCGGATAATGTTTGGCGGACAATCAATCTTTTAGAGAGATTTATCTGCTTGTTATAAACCTATTTGAAATTTGTCAGTATATCATTCTTTTTATTGGAAGACAACATTTCCAATAAATGATTGAAGCTATCGCAAACAAATTCTGCCGAATCTTCAAATTCAGGTTCAACTCCATAATAGATTTTACCGTAATTTTCCGGAGATAAATCTATGCACAAATATTGGTATCCGTCTTTTACTGACATAAGAATAGGAATATGGCTATCCCAAAACAGGCGAATCATATCGCAGGATTCCTTATCATCTGCCAACGCCTCAAGTCCCATCAGCTCAAATTCATTCCAACGGAATCCGCTATCGCTTTCTCCGTTAAAGTCCTCTATGGAATTAAACCATACATTATCACTTTCATTCGTGATTGTCTGAAACCGTTGTAAAAACTCCTGATAGTCCGCAGGAAGTTCGGAATACCGATTTTGTAAATCAGAGCTTAATTCTTTTCTTTCCAATCGTTCTGTAACGACGAATCCTATATTTTTCAGTGCTTCAATCATATTTTTATTTTACGAGTTTATAATGGTTGGTGGCTAACCGACCTTTTTCTGGGGAGGTTTAGCCGCATGTTAATCGTCTTTATTGGATTGAATGTATTATTAAAGATACTTCGTCTTTTTGGTAATGATAAGTTTTTATTATACAAGATGTTTTTTGTAGTGATAAAAACACTTTAACCGATGCTTCACAATAGGGAGACAAAGAATCAAATAGGACTAATTCAGTAGAATCCCATTTTACTTCAACTTCTTCTATCGGTTCTGCTCCAGTTACTATATCATTCTCCAGAAGTTTTTCCACCGTTAGATAATCGGGAGCATACTTCCAACGAATTATTAAGATTGCTCCATCTTTATTTACTATGCGTGTAGCCATCGGTTCATCTCCCATTACCAATAGGACATGATTGTCTATATAGATTTTCCCCAAGTAATCTGTTACGCTACATATAGCATTGTAGTCTTCTTGACCGTTCCATTGATGGGCATATTGTTGCTCAACAATGACAAATGGGCTTCCTTCTGTTGCAATCCAATTATTCATATTTTTTCTCAGCGATTAATGTCCGGTGGATAATCAATTTTCCGGAGAGATTTATCCGCTTGTTACCCACGTATTTATTCTTTATTTTTTCGATTTATATGTATATCGCTTATTTCTGCTTTTCCTCCAAAACAGAGTAATTCTTCCACATTCAGATTATCCAACACTGCATATACAGATTCTTTTGTCATACTTTTAACGCTTAACATCTTTACTTTTCTCAATTTTGGAGCATTTACAAGGCTTGTAATATCAACCAACTTATTTAACGTATCAATACAGACTTCAGCTAAGTTGTTTAGATTGGCTAAGTTGGGTATCTTAGTAATATTAGCTAACCAAATCAATTCGAGTTTTTCAAGTCCTGTGAGTGTACTGACGAATGAAATATCATCCAATTTGGATATTCTAAAAAGTTTCAGTTGGCGCAAAGTTCTAAAATCACTCAAAACAGTCAAGTCTATTTTTGAACTGTCACACCACAGAATAGACAAGTCCTTGATAAGCATTTGTTTTAAGAAAGACAAATCCTTATTTTTGACAGCTCTTAATTCTAACTTTCTCAACTGACTTAAACCTACGATAGCTTCAAGATTCTTATCTAATTTCCCAAGGAATAAGGATTGGAGATTTTTCAAGCGCAAAAGCCATTGGCAATCAAACACAGGCTTTCCACTCTTCAAATCCGCATCTATATGTAAATGTTCCAACTGGCTTGGCAAAGTATTGACAAAAGAAAAACCCCTTAAATCATAAATATCTAATGTCAATGATTTTAGATTTGACAAACTTGAAAGAATAGATAAGCCAGTATTCTTATATTCAAAATCGCCTATTACGATATTTTGTACATCAGGAACAAATCGCAGGAAATCCAGATTCCAACCATTGAAATCATCTCCATATCCAAATTTTTTGTCAGCCCCTCCATATACACGAAAAGAAATATCAGGACGTAATATAAATAAGCGATTCAATTTTTCGAGAACAGTATTAGGAATATAATCGCTTATTTGAACTCTCTTGATAAGTTTTTCCTCGCTTATTTGATGAATTATGGATTCAGTTACATCTTCAGCCATGTAACCATCTTCGGGATGTCTTGGAATTCTTCCAAAACTGCGAGGAGTAAATATTTCAATTTGTGTTCTAAACATATCTTTACTACGTGGGTAATGTTTGGCAGCGTTCCGCTTTAAGCGGTAGTGCTGTTTGTTAGTGATTCATTTATGTTCTCAATTTCCATATCAAGAAAGGTTATATACCATTCTATAAATGATATTCTTTGCCCATCTTTCAATTTCGGTACAAGTCCACTATAATCAGCTCGTCCATCAAACCAAATATGTCCTTTTTCATTTCCATTCACCACCAATAGAAATGTACATCCATGTCCGAAATGACTTATTTGCAGACTGCCTGCAATATGGGAGGTACTAATATACGCATCAACAATTTCCGTTTCCGGGTATCCCTCGTCCCAATTAAAGGAAGTTATCCATTCTTCATTCCAACTATCTTGATATGGGAATTTTTCATTCAAGGAAATATTAGGTTTATCTTTTAATTTGAAATCAACAATAGCTTTATCAAGAGGCAATAATCCATATCCCGGTCCGAAACCTCCATTTCCTATTTCAGAAATAAAAGTTCTGTAATCATCAGGAAGAGTTATACAATGTTTATGCTCAAACTCCTTAATATCTTCTTCAGATAGACAAGGATTATAAGACACCTCTTGTTCCTTTACTCCAAAAGATGCAAATTCTTTATGGCGTCTTATGAAAGCCAATTTTTCTAATATTTCCTTTTTTTGATTCATAATCACTAATGGTTTAGCAGGGAACGGCTTGTCCGTTATCCTGCTTCGTTAACATCATATTTTATTCTCATTCCAGTGTACCATATCAATACACCATAATAACAAGGTCTTTTTGCGCTTCAACGGCTTCATCGAAAATGAAATTCAAGTCGTCCATTTCCTGCTCGTAATCATAATCTCCGATACCGTTACCCTCTTGCAGTGAGGTGTATTCCGTCCGCTTGCTCTCCAAATCTGAAACGGGTATGCTGATGATATAGGGAAAATTATCACTCAAAGGAATAGGGATGAATGTACTTTGACTGTCCAGTTGCCAAAGGTTTTCCGCACAGTAGATTTGCGTTCCGTAATGGTTGCAAATCTTTTCATACACATACCCGTACATGAAAGCAATTTCGGGATAACGGATTTCTCCGTTCACTATATCTGCCAATGCTGCATAAGCATCTTTATCCGTGTTTAGGCTATCGCTGAAATAATCGTTCAAACTGTCAAGTTCCTGCTTCAACGCAATTTTTAGTTGGTTTATCAGCAAATTATCACAAGCACCATAAACGGATTTTACCTTATCGGCATCAGTCAAATAAGCATAAACCGAGTAACTCATATCTTGTCTTTATTTAATGTCGTTCCAATGTACCATATCGTATGGATAATAGGGCAACCCTTTAAGGCTGCTATCATCCAACCCCAAGACCTTGACCAACGCACCACTTTCAAAGCTCCAATAGCCGTCATGTCTAATACCATATTTATGGTCGTCATGCCAAGCACAATCAGAATGACCTCGATACCATTCCTTTTTAAGATACTTCTCTAATTTCTGAATGGACAATTCTTTACTTTGATTGTTGCTGGAAATTATAGACAATGTACTTTGATAAGGAACTGGAAACAATACTGTGTCAGAACATCTTTCCCAATCGGTTAATCTGTATTTTATTAAAAAATCATATAAGGCATCATTAACATTTTCATTGTCAATCATGCTTGATAATATCCTTATATTTTGTTCATCTGTATCTAACATAATTCCAATAGACAACATCCATAACATCTGTACATACATACCGGTAATCGTCCAATGATTTGTTAGCGTTTTCACTAAATCATTGTAATCATATTTCAATTTTGCCATATCTTCCCCAACTGAATACATGGTTAGAAATGAATTCAATTTACATCCAAAAAGTGTAACTGTTTTATTGTAAGCAACATTAGAATTTGGAGCAGAGTATAATTGAATATGCTCTTTCTCTGCATTGATAATTTCCATAATACTGCTTTCTAACTGTTTACACCTTTTGGAATATCCAGCAAGTTGTTTCCTATACTGTTCTTCAGTAAAAAGTTTATCTCTTGTTTCCATATATGGTACACTGTTTTTGATGTTAACGTTTCTCAGCTATACGCAGGCAGGGATTTTAACCACTGAACTTCCTACGAAGAACTGAACTTCAAATTTACCACTTTCCTGTCTTACGAAGCACGAACCCCCTGCTTGCGTATAGGTGATGTTATGCGGTCGGCTTTCATTTTCTCTTCTTTCTCGTTAATTTATCAAGCAAAGTTACTAAATTTGCAGTCAAGCAATTTCAATTTTTGAATTATGAATTGTGATTTGAATTCAAGTATTCACCTGTAAGAAGTTACTAATGACAAAAAAGAAATTGCCCGTTCGTTTTACGGGTCAGCACTTTACTATTGATAAAGTGCTAATAAAAGATGCAATAAGACAAGCAAATA